>NZ_JAUBSD010000011.1:67836-92797 GCF_036704575.1 Microcoleus sp. K5-D4 | reverse complement strand
ACAATAAACTACATTGAAATTTAGTCGTATTTAACTGTAGCATATTTTGGGTTAAAGTTAAGATGCGTTTACCCTGGGTATTGCCCTCACCAGACACCCTCAAGATATCCTGCTTCCCTGCTGCGAGGCAATGGTGCGGAATCTCGATGTCGCTTCGGCTGAAATTTGGACTTTCAACTCTCAACATAATGTTTGGGAATTGCAAGCAGCATCGGGCATCTACAGCCGCACAGGCGATCGGGCTAGGTTTATTGAAAGTAAGGTTAACTCGATCGCCAAACAGCAAAAACCGGAATTTGACTGCGGATTTGAACTGAATAATTTTGGACTCTCAGAGGAAGAATCCGCAAAAGCAACAGAGGCGCAAAGTTCCGAAGTAGCAATTATCAACACCAGCCAAAAGCAGACAAATTGCCCAATCCCCAAGCAAATTCTCACCTTTGCCGGCTACCCTTTGATAGTCGAAGAACGGCTGGTGGGAGTCATGGTTATTATCAGTCGCCAGCCGCTGACAGCACCTTTTCAGGAAACTTTAGCATCGGTTGCCGATGTCATCGCTTTAGGCATCGAACGCAAGCGTGCAGAAGCTGAATTAAAATCCGCTAGAGGGTTTCTCAATTCCGTAGTAGAAAATCTGCCGGTGGGAGTTTTTGCTAAAGATGCTTCTTCGCTGAAATTTGTGCTGTGGAATAAAGCGGGAGAAACGATCGCAGGTGTTACCTCTCAAGAGGCGATCGGCAAAAATGACTACGATATTTACCCCAAAGAACAAGCTGATGTTTTTACTGCTCAAGACAGGGAAATATTGACCAGTGATCACCACCAATCTACTGTAAAAGACATAGCCGAAGAGCCGATCCAAACTCGCCACAAAGGTATGAGAATACTGCACACCCGCAAAGTGCCAATTCTCGACGCCGCAGGCCGTCCTCAGTACGTGTTGGGGATTACTGAAGATATTACCGAACGCAGGCAGGTAGACGAAAGCGTGCGCCTCTACGACCAAATTGTGGAGAATATGCAAATTGGTTTGTACGTCTATCATTTAGAAAATATAGACGATGACAGCACTCTCCGGGCGATCGCCTCAAATCCCGCGGCTACCCTATTTACCGGATTAGAAATGGCTGATGTTTTGGGAATGACAATCGACGAGATTTTTCCCCAACTGCGATCGAAAAAAATTCCCCAAGCATTTGCTTCGGTAATTCGCACCCAGAAAGCCGTAGAACTTGAAGATATTGACTGCGATGAAGGCGGTCGAATAACTCGCGCTTTTTCTATTAAAGCTTTTCCATTACCCAACAACTGCGTCGGTGTTGCTTTTGAAAACATTACTGCTCGCAAGTGCCTAGAACTAGAACTGCAGGCGTCTTTGGAAAAAACAGAACGTTCAGAACAACTCCTGCGTACAGTAATAGACAAAACCAGCGACTGGATTTTTGCAAAAGACAAAAATTTTCGGTGTATTTTGGCCAACAGGAGTTTCGCTCAAGCGATCGGTAAAACAGTCGAAGAAATAATTGGTAAATCCGACTTAGAATTAGGATTTCCCGAAGATCTAGTGTTTGGGAATTCCGCCAAAAATATCCGAGGATTCCGCACAGACGACTTTGCTGTCCTGGCAGGCGAAATCATCCACAATCCGTGCGATCCGGCAACTATTGCTGACGGTTCAGTACATATTTTTGATACCCAAAAACTTCCCCTGCGCGACGCTGAAGGTAATGTATTTGCAGTGCTAGCTTTCGCTCACGATATTACCGAACGCCATGAATCGGAAGCAGCTTTGCGTAGAAGTGAATCAAGATTTAGGTCTTTGGTTGCTAATATTCCTGGAGTGGTTTATCGCTGGAAGTGCGATTTTTCAACTAATTTTATTAGCGATGCCGTTTACTTATTAACTGGCTACCATGCAGCAGATTTTATTTGGCTTTTGGACGGGGGATGCCGGACTTTTGCTAGTATTATTTACCTGGAAGATTTGGCAAAAGTAGAAACAATTATTCGGAAAAGTATAGAAAACAAAGAGTCTTATAACTTGGAATACCGCTTGCTAGCAGCAGACGGCACGGTTAAATGGGTGTGGGATAAAGGTTCTCCTGTGTTCGACGCAGAGGGAAACGTTTGCTATTTGGACGGGGTGATTTTTGATATTAGCGATCGGTACTACGCTGAGGAAGCATTGCGCCAAAAAACTTTAGAGTTAGAAGCAGTTTTTCGCGCTTTGCCTGATTTGTATTTTCGACTAGATGCTAACGGTATAATCGTGGATTATTTGTCAGGAACTTCTTCGAGTTTATACGTACCTCCCGAACATTTTATGGGTCAACGAATGACAGACGTATTGCCACACAATGTCGCCTGCCAATTTGCCCAAGCAATCTTTGAAGTTTCCGAAACAAGAAATTCAATCGATATAGAATATTCGCTTTCCATGTCGGAAGAAGAAAAAACTTATGAAGCCAGACTCTTGCCGTTTAATTCAGATCAGATTATTATTCTAGCCCGCAATATTACCAAGCGCAAACAAGCCGAAGCTCAATTAAAACATAAAAATTGCCAGCTAGAGCAAACATTGAAACAATTAGGCAGGACTCAAGCTCAACTAATTCAAGCGGAAAAAATGTCTGGTTTGGGACAGCTAGTGGCGGGAATTGCCCACGAAATCAATAATCCTGTCAGTTTTATTTATGGTAATATCACTTACGCTAGTGAGTATGCCAAAAACTTGCTGGAACTGTGCAGTTTGTATCACGCACACTACCCGGAACCTGTTGCTGTTATCCAAGATTTGGCAGAAGAAATAGAACTGGAATTCATGAAAGAGGATTTCCCGCATCTGCTGACTTCAATTCAAACCGGAGCCGAGCGAATTCGTCAAATAGTTCTGTCTTTGCGTAACTTTTCCCGGCTGGAAGAATCAGATATTAAGCGTGTTAACATTCACGAGGGAATAGATAGCGCTCTGTTAATTTTGCAACACAAGATTAAAGAAAATGGCAGGAATCGTCCTATTCAAATAGTTAAAGAATATGGGGAATTGCCACAGGTACAGTGCTACGTGGGGCAGTTAAATCAAGTGTTTATGAATATTTTAAATAATGCTATTGATGCTTTAGCGGATGTCAGGAATAGGAAGTTGGAATTGGCGAGTTATTCAGAAGAAGAACGGCAAGATTTTGCTAGTTTACCTTTAACTTGCGACACATTGCCGTGGATTCGGATTCGCACGGAGGTTCTGGAGAACAATCGGGTTGCGATCGCAATTTCCGATAACGGGTGTGGAATGGCAGAGTCTGTTAAATGTCGGGTATTTGACCCGTTTTTTACTACTAAACCAGTAGGCAAAGGTACAGGTTTGGGACTGTCTATCTCCTATCAGATTGTGGTGGAAAGACACGGAGGGACGCTGCAGTGCATTTCCGCGCCGGGAGAGGGAACTGAATTTGCGATCGAGATTCCAATTCGGCAGAGGTAATGAGTCATTGGTAATTGGTAGTTGCACAATAAAAATGATAATCTAATTAAAGGTTGTAAAAGTCAGGAATATTAGCATGGTATACAAAAGCATACATACTTCTAATGCCGTTGCCAAACCAATTAAAGATGAGGATGATGATGATTCCTACGTTGACTATTTTTATGACGATCAGGGGGCTCCGCCGGGAACTCTCGACTTAGAACCCGATGCGCCACCTCCCGAGATTGTATTAATTGACTATTGCGAAACAGCAGCTACTCGCGCTCACTTGGCAAATCCTCAAGAAGGTGCTGCGTATTTAGATACAGCATCTGTTTCTTGGGTTGATATGTTGGGATTAGGAAACAAAGAAACTTGGCGGCAAATGGCCGAAGTATTTAATTTGCACGTAATGGCTCAGGAAGATGTAGTTAATGTTCCCCAGCGACCGAAAGTTGTAGATTATGAAGAACACATTTTAATCATTGCTTGGATGGTGATGCTGCATCCAGAAGCAGATACTTTTCATAAAGAACAAGTAAGTTTTATTTTGGGCAAGCATTACCTGCTAACTGTTCAGGAAGAACCCGACTATGATTGTTTTGGTCCCGTGCGCGATCGCATTCGTAAAGGACAAGGAATGATTCGCAAACACGGAGCAGATTATCTGGCTTATACTCTGTTAGATTCGATTATAGATGGATTCTTCCCTGTATTAGAAGTTTATGGAGAGCGCATTGAAGAACTAGAGGATGAAGTGGTGGTGAACCCCACCCGTAAAACCCTGGAAAAGATCTATAAAATCCGGCGAGAATTGCTGACTCTGCGCCGCGCCATTTGGCCGCAGCGGGATGCAATTAATGTTTTAATTCGAGATAGCAGTGATTTAATTAGTCCAGAGGTGCGAATTTACCTGCGCGACTGTTACGATCACACAGTGCAGGTGATGGATATGGTGGAAACATATCGAGAGTTGTCGTCGGGTTTGATGGATGTTTACTTGTCTTCTGTTGGTAATAAAATGAATGAAATCATGAAATTGCTGACGGTTATTTCGAGTATCTTTATTCCTCTAACTTTTGTGGCTGGAGTATACGGGATGAATTTCAATACAGAGAAATCGCCCTGGAATATGCCCGAACTGAATTGGTATTTTGGCTATCCACTTTGTTGGGCAATTATGCTAGCTATCGCCTCTGGTTTAGTTTACTTTTTCTGGCGGCGCGGCTGGTTTGATAATTTTTCTACTATCAAAGATGACTCATTAAAGTAACCGAATTGAAGATTTGAGATTTAGGATTGAATATTGAAAAATTCAAAATCCTGTTAGGTAAAAAGGTTTCCTGCCCCTAGTTGAATCCGTGCGATAAATCCTTGGATGATCATTGCCAAATTTTTATCCTCCTGATTCATCCGTGAGTGATTTTAAGGGGAGTTGCAGGGAAATTTAATTGTTGGGCGGGCTTTCGGGCCCACCGTACAAGAGTTTGAATAAACACAAATGTCCAAATTAAGTGGGCGACAAGTTAAAATATTCAATCTGAAATCCCAAATTGATTGACGAACGATCGCGTACAATAAATCTGGGGAAAAAGTAGGCGCAGGCGGTTGCGGATGAGCGAAAGCTTGTCTGAGGAAAGTCCGGGCTCCCGAAAAACCAAACTTGCTGGGTAACGCCCAGTGCGAGCGATCGTGAGGATAGTGCCACAGAAAGATACCGCCCCCCGATTTGAGATTTGAGATTTGAGATTGAATCAAAAATCAAGCATCGAAAATCGCAAAGTGTTAGGGGGTAAGGGTGCAAAGGTGCGGTAAGAGCGCACCAGCAGCATCGAGAGGTGCTGGCTCGGTAAACCCCAGTTGGGAGCAAGGTCGGAGGAACTATGGTTGGTTTTTTACCAGTTCCGTTTTTTGGTACCGCTTGAGGCGTCTGGTAACAGGCGCCCCAGATAGATAACTGCCCTCGAAAACTGCTTGCAGTGGAGAGAACAGAACCCGGCTTATGTCCGACTTTTTCCCCACCCAAATTTGGGTAATGTGCTTAGGGCATATTTGTCAAGGTGTAGTTAAGGTGTTTGCGTCATCGTAACCGTTGAGCTTTATTCTTGATATGTTATTTATTGCTAATCATCTATCAAATAAAGAAGATTTATCGATCGCCCGAAGCAGAGATTTTCAGCCTTTGAGGCACTTCTTCACCACCTTGACAGAGCGGACTATAAGCACCGGCAGGACTATTTAGTTTTTTAATAAAAAGCTTTTTAGTGATATGAATCTGATCCCCTTTTTAAAAAATCATGCAACTTTAGACAATCTCCAAGCCCGGATAGTCATCCGTAATTTGCAATTAATTATAAAATATAAAATATAAAATCTAAAATGGTATGATTTATCCGGGTCGCCAAAAGCAACTTGAAACATTAATTCAAAAATTGGGGCTGACGAAGGATGCTTCGATAAAATGGCATCTCCTCGATTTAGCTTTGACTCATGCGAGCGCGTCAGCTAAGGCAAATTACGAGCAACTAGAGTTTGTCGGGGATGCAGTTGTGCGGCTGGCGGCGTCGGAATTGTTGTTTGAGATTTATCCCGACTGTACAGTGGGGGAATTTGCTGCTATTCGATCGATCTTGGTGAGCGATCGCATTCTTGCTAAAATCGCTGAAAGTTACGGGTTCGATCGCTATTTAATTGTTTCCAGCAGTGCCGCCTCGGACAAAACAGGCGCTGAACCCCGACTGGCAGATGCTTTGGAAGCGGTACTGGCTGCGCTTTATTTGAGTACCCACAGCTTAGAATTAATTCGCCCTTGGCTAGATTCTCACTTTCAACGCTTAGCAACAGAAATCCGCAGTGATCCTGCTCGCCAAAACTACAAAGCTGCTCTCCAAGAGTTGACTCAAGGCAAATACAAAACTTTGCCCAAATATAGCGTGCAAGAAACCGGGACAGTGCAGGGCGGAGAGGATCGTTTTACCGCAGAAGTTCTCATTCAGGGAAAGTTGGTAGCAGAGGGAAAAGGTCGATCGATCAAAGCGGCCGAACAAGCAGCGGCTCAGGTAGCTTTCAATAAATTAGTTGGTAGTGAGTAGTCAGTTGACTGTTGACTGTTGGCTGTTGACTGGTGTTATCAGTTATAGGTTATTTATTAGCTGCTACCAATAACCAATAACCAATAACCAATAACTACTGCCAACAGTCAACAGTGATTTTTTTGAGTTAAAACATAGATAATAATAACAAAATATGCTATAATTTGTGTGCGATTTTTGAAATTATAATCAATGAAAATCGGAATAGCTGTATTGGGTGCAGGTCGCTGGGGAGTTAACTTAATTCGCAACTTTCTGGAACATCCCAACAGCGAAGTTTTAGCGGTGGTAGACCCGAATCAAGATTCATTGGCGGCGGTTCAAAAACAGTTTAATCTTGATGCCTCGGTGATTCTAGCTACCGATTGGTCTCAAGTGCAAGCCTTGCCGGGACTGCAAGCTGTGGCGATCGCCACTCCAGCTTCCACACACTACACCCTCGCAGCAGCAGCGCTGAAACAAGGCTACCACGTCTTAGCAGAAAAACCCCTCGCCCTCAACCTCACTGAAGCAATAGAACTCTGTCAATTAGCCGAAAAACAGCAGCGGCAACTCTTCGTTGACCACACTTATCTGTTTCATCCAGCAGTAGATCGAGGCCAAAGAATTATTCAACAGCATCAACTCGGAAAATTGCGCTACGGTTACGCCCAACGCACCCATTTTGAACCGGTGCGCCATGACGTTGATGCCCTTTGGGACTTGGCCATTCACGATATCGCTATTTTCAATACTTGGTTGGAACAAACGCCAATTGAAGTAAGGGCGATGGGTACTGTATTTCCGAAGGAAGAAGGAAGTTCGGCAACGGATTCTGTAACGGATGTAACGGATGTAACGGATGTAATGGATGTCAGGAACAAGGAACAAGGAACAAGGAACAAGGAACAAGGAATAAATCAAGAAGCAGCAGAAATTGAAAATCAATTTTCTCCTTCACTGCTGACTAATAATCCTGCGGAAAAACTAGCAGATTTAGTTTGGGTAACGCTCACCTATCCCGACGGATTTCAAGCATTTATTCATCTGTGCTGGCTAAATCCTGACAAACAACGCCGCTTAACAGTTGTTGGCAGTTTGGGAACCTTGATTTTTGACGAAATGTCGCCAGAAACTCCCCTGATTTTGCAGCGCGGCCATTCAGATTGGGGAGGCGAAGAGAATAACTCTTTTGAAAGTGCGTTAGCGAAGCCCGCCCCTACGGGGGCTACGCCAACGAAGAGGATCGCGCCGCAGCCAACAAGCATCAGACACCGCGAAGTGTTGAGTTTAGAACAAGTAGAACCGCTGAGGCGAGTGTGCGATCGCTTCCTCAACTGCGTGCAAACAAATACCCCCTGTCTTACCTCTTCGGGCGCGGCTTCCGTCGAATTAATCCGCATTCTCAGCACTTTGAGCAAATCCCTAGAACTCGGCGGACAGCCCCTAATACCATTTTAGATTTTAGATTTTAGATTTTAGATTTTAGATTGGGAAAATCACTCCTCAACTTTTGAAATTTCCCTTTTCCGTTACTAAGTCGGGGCTGTGAAAATAAAAACTTGACTGCTGATTGACAGGCAAAGAAATCATCACCGTAGTACCTTGATTCACGCCCGCGCTGTGCAGGGTAATGCTTCCGATCATAGATTCCATGATCCTTCGCGAGATAGCCAAGCCCAAACCGTTACCGCCAAACCTGCGAGTTGTAGAACCATCAGCCATCACAAAAGGTTGAAACAATTTCTGCTGGTGCTCGGGATCAATACCAATTCCCGTATCTTTAATTGTCACCACCACCCAATCGCTTTGACCGCTGGGACCCGTCATACTTTCCCCACTGCCGTTAAAACTACCAGAATTAGTCCTAGATTCTAGCCGCACCGATATATTAATGCTGCCCGACTCTGTAAACTTAACGGCATTGCTCAAAACATTTAAAAATACCTGTTTTAGCTTCTCTGGATCGGCATGAACAATAATCGGATCATGAGGAGCTGGCAAACTTAACTTCAAGCCTTTTTCCTCAATTTGAGCCGATTGCAAATCAATCGCGTCTTCAAGTACCTGGGTAATGTCAACTACTTCTAACATCATGGAGAAGGTGCCGGATTCTATTTTAGCAATGTCCAAAATATCATTAATAATATTGAGCAATTGCATGGACGAGTCGTGAGCCCGCTGTAAAAATTCCATTTCTTCATCTCGGTCATCGCAGTAGCCGTCCCGCACAATTTGAATAAAACCAATAATCCCGTTGAGCGGCGTTCTCAATTCGTGAGAAATATTCCCCAAAAATTCATTTTTTAATTGATTGGCAACTTGCGCTTCTTTGGTTGCGACTTCCAATTCTCTGGCCCAGGATCTGAGGCGCTGCACCATGCTGTTGAGTGCTTCTGATAGTTGATTAAATTCCCTAATTTGGAAATCTTGGGGCACTGTCTGCGACGCTTCCGTATCTACTTTCATCGCGTAGTCTCTCAGTTTTTCCACAGGACGCGCCAAGTCGCGAGACAGATATAAAGTCGCGATGATACTAGCAGCAACCAAGCCTACAATTAAATTAAATAAAACTTGCTGAATCTCTTCCAAACCTGACAGAGCGTAATCTAAACGAGAGACAGCTAAAATAATCCACTTGCTGTTCTCCTGTGTAGTTGAAGGACTCGGGATAGCGGCGTATCCTGCTAGTAACTCTACACCATTTCTTTCAAAGGAAAATAGATGGAGAAAAGCTGTTCCGCCTGCGATCGCCCTTTTGGCAATACTTTTTAGTCGAGCGGCGTCTGCCTCTTGGTCAATATTGCGGCCCACGCGGTTGACATTAGGGTGGGCCAAAATTGTCCCATCTTGGTCGATCGCCACCGTATAGCCAGCTAAAGAACCCTTGGGAGCGCTGGTTTGCACAGGCAAGGCCGACTTCAAACTCAAAGCATAACTCAACTGCAGGGTATTGCCCCGACGAATGTAAACAGGAGCGCTCAACACCAAACTCGCTTGGCTATGGGAGCCTTCTTTACCCGCCTCGGGAAAACCCTCAGCCCCCAAAGCCACCTTCTGATCGTTTGCTGTCCCCTGTCGCTGCGGAGGTAAGGACAGACGGATGTAAACGCTCTTGTCGTCCAGCAGCGTTTGCTGCTGCTGTACGGGTGGCCAAAATTTTGCCGGCAACGACTGAATCGGCTGCTGCCCGCAAGTGCTTGCTATCACTTGATTTGTCTTTACATTAGTCAATTGCAAGCAATCAACCTGCGCTGGCAACCGCTGCCCTAATTGCGCGATAAACTTTTGATAATCCTTCGGATCTACCGACTGCAACATCGAGCTTTCCGAAGCGCCGATCAGATTCGACTTCAGCGATTTCGCCCACTGGTCAATAGTTTCTGCTTTTCTGACTGCACTTTCTGTCAAGTTTTGACGAGCAGTTTCCAGAAGCGTCGAGCGTGCCTTGCGATAGGTAACATACTCCCCCACCAGTAGAACAGGTACGCTGAGCAACAAAATCCGCGACAGTAAAATACGGCGAAAGGAGGATTGACCTAACTTAACCATAGGAAATATCTAAATTAAGGTGCAACACCCAACAGCGACCATTAAAGTGAAATAAACCAGACCGAAAGCGTGAATCTGTCTAGGGGGCTCTGCTGACGGGACAACACAGCTTCAGAACAACATTTAAACACAATTATAGAAGCCACTGTAGTAATCTCGATTCTAAGTGTGTCAGCCCAAAGATGCTCAGCAATTTGTTTCGCAAATGCCTGTGATTTCGGTCACACTTCCCTTCTCAATTCTCGGAACGACTGGCACCCGATCGCCCAGGGGCCCATTTTTCAGGCTGCAAAAAGCGTCGGGTAGACATACCGCCGTTGCTTGAAGCTAGAATCGCATAGATGCACTCGCCCCCAATTAACAGGCAAAAAGTTCGGTTTCCGGCTAGTGTACAGAGAGAATTCTGCTCGATCGGACTTTTTCTTTCCGAATGCCTTCGAGAGATGGGCGATGTGAGATTTGGCACCCTGTCAAAGATTTCTTTTGCCATCCGATTGATTCAGTGACAATAATTCACCTGTCACACAAAAAGAATGAGACGATCGAGCTGCCGATCAACTCTGACAACCCTAATGTGGGGAACCTTGGCCCAAACAGTGCACCCACGCTCCGTAAATTCGCGGTCTCGGCAATAATCTCCATAGCTTAATCGATGAAAAAAAACTTTAGCAATTATACGTATTATTACACAAACAACCGTCCGAGATATCATCACGCATATTTGATATCTCCCCTTTTAGAAATGCTGGCGACACTTCAGCAGACCAGCAAGACAAAACTCCGAGTTTTGGATCTCGGCTGCGGCAATGGCAGCCTCAGTCACGTTATCGCAGAGCACGGCTGCGAAGTTGTCGGCGTTGACAGTTCTGCGCCCGGAATTGCCATCTCCCGTCAAAGTTTCCCCGATTGTCAGTTTATCGAAGCAGATATTTACGACCTTCCAGATACCGATATTTTGAACTCATTTGATGTTGTCTTAGCTATTGAAGTAATCGAACACTTGTTTTATCCTAAAGAACTAGCAAAAACTGCAAAGAGATGCCTCAATCCGGGAGGAAGATTAATTATTTCCACACCATATCACGGCTATTTAAAAAATCTGGCTTTAGCGGTTTCTGGCAAACTAGATAAACATTTTACCGTTCTTTGGGATAACGGTCACATTAAATTTTTTTCAGTAGAGACGCTGACCAAGTTATTAACATCTGAAGGATACACAGACATAAGATTTAAATTTGCTGGTCGGTGTCCCTATCTTTGGAAATCAATGTTATGCTCTAGTAAGTTTTCAGGTTAACCTGAAAACTTATGAATTGTGAGTTGTCAATAAATTAAGTTTCTTGACTAGACCACCAGGTCTCACAAAAAGTAAAAAATAAGTTTCACTAAAAAAGTAAAATGACTGTTGGCGTTTGGATATTAGGCGATCAACTGTGGGAGAACCAAGCTGCTCTCAACCGCATAGATGATAAATCCTCCCTACCTATAATTTTAATTGAATGTTGGCAGCACGTTCAACAGCGGCGCTACCACCAACAAAAATTAGTATTAATTTGGTCGGCAATGCGGCACTTCGCTAAAGAATTGCGCGGCGGTGGATGGCAAGTTACTTACACAAAATCGGAGGACTTTGAAGCACCTCTCAAAGCTTGGATACAAGTTCACAATATCACCGAAGTGCGGGTGATGGCTCCGAACGATCGACCTTTTTTACAAATCGTTCACAACTTGCGACTCCCCTGCAAAACAACCCTGATTCCCAACAATCAATTCCTCTGGACAGAAACAGAATTCAAAGATTGGGCTTCAAGCCGCAAACGTTTGTTAATGGAAGACTTCTATCGAGCCAGCCGCCAACGTTTTCAAGTTTTAATGGATAGCAGCAATAAACCTATAGGAGAGAAGTGGAATTTTGACAAAGAAAATCGTCAGCCACCAAAAGGAAAACTGGATACACCGAAACCTCTCTGGTTTGAACCGGACGCCATAACTCAAGAAGTTATCGCACAAGTTAAATCTCTATCTTTCCCAACTTACGGCAAGATTGAACCTTTTCGTTGGGCGGTTACACGAGAGCAAGCAATGCAAGTATTAGATAATTTCATCGCACAGTGTCTCCCCGCTTTTGGCCCTTATCAAGACGCGATGGTAACGGGGGAGGAAACAATGTGGCATTCTTTACTTTCTCCATATCTTAATATTGGCTTGCTGCATCCTTTAGAAGTTATTCAAGCGGCGGAAACAGCCTACCTAGAAAAAAACTTAAATTTAAACGGCGTCGAAGGTTTTATACGCCAAATTCTGGGCTGGCGAGAATACATTCGCGGTATGTATTTTTACGTGGATGCTGATTATTTTGAGAAGAATTGGTTCAACCACACTCAGCCGCTGCCGGAGTTTTTTTGGGACGCTAGTAAAACAGATATGAACTGTTTGCGCCAAGTTTTAACTCAAGTCGAAGGCAGCGGTTACGCGCACCATATCCAGCGGTTGATGATTTTGAGCAATTTTGGTCTAATTGCAGGAATCTCGCCCCAGGAGCTAGAAAAATGGTTCCACAGTGCGTTTGTGGATGCCTATGACTGGGTAATGCAGACTAATGTGCTGGGCATGGGTTTGTTTGCTGACGGCGGTGTGTTGGCCTCGAAGCCCTATGCTGCTTCTGCCAATTACATCAATAAAATGAGCGATTATTGTCGGGGGTGCAAATTCGATCGCACTGTGCGATCGGGCGAAAATGCCTGTCCCTTCAACTTCTTCTACTGGGATTTCCTAGCGCGCCACCGGGACAAACTTCAGTCGATCGGTCGCATGAGCTTTATTTTAGCCAATCTCGACAAAATGCCGCCTGCAGAATTGGCAACCATCCGGCAAAAAGCGGCAGAGTGGCACTTAGTCAGTTGACTGTTGACTGTTGTCAGTTGTCAGTTGTTAATCCTTTGCAGTGGCTAATAACAAATAACCAATAACATTAATCAACAGTCAACAGTCAACAATGCCCCATGCCCCATGCCCCATGCCCCATGCCCCATGCCTCATGCCCTTTGCAATTCTTATTTTTTCCCTGACTTTTCCCTAAACATTCCACAGCGTTTCCACAGGCAAGTCTGAGGTTTTCCACAGATCCGACAAAGTTTTCCACAGAAATTAACGGCACGGTAGCATCTTGCTGCGGAATTGGGGATTTCCTTAACTTGCTGCCTAATTCCTCATAAACCCCCCAACACATAAAGATATGTAACAAAAAATGCCCTGAAAAGCTTATTATTTGGTAAACCTTTTTTTTATGTAAAGGACTTTGTAATATTTCGCAACATTGACAAACCCACCCCCTCATAGCGCACAATGATGCGACCGACCTAAAAAAAAGCGCTCTGATTTCGGCTGTGCCTGCACCTGTATCCGGCCGAAAGGGGGGTTCTGTTTTCAATTTATTAGCGAGACTAAAAAAAATGATGAACCCAACAGTCAGTATTTTTGCTGAAATTCCCGAAACGCTGCACGATTCTCTCAAAACTTACCTGGAAACCCATCCCGAATGGGATCTAGACCGAGTATTTTGCGCGGCGCTGTCGCTGTTTTTGTTGCAGAATGCCGATAGCGGTACGCCTGAAGCTTCGCGCAGTTATCGCCAAGCTGCGAGAGTTTATCTAGAAACTCTGTTTCAATCTCCTCAAGACTTGCACAGCAACAATGTAACTCCGTCGTCTTGAAGGATCGGGGGAGAGGGGGAGACGCGGTTTCTGGGAAGGATTTTAGTTGACCGAGAGGGCGCGCACTGCATAGGTGGCAACTTCAGCTTAAAATCCCTGAGAACTATCGCTTATAGCTTAATGCCGAGCCCCATTGCATCTCCCTTAAGAAGGAGACTTGGATAGCTTCAAGTCCCCCCGGACTATCAGGGCAGGGCTGTTTCATTCTCAGGAAAACCAGCCTTTTGACTCTTGTCGTGCCAAGAATGCCGACCCGACCCATCCACGATTTGTTAGGCATTGGGTGGGATTGGGGCAGCCACTCTTTGCTGCCCCTACAAGAGAATGAAACAACCCCCCGGACTATCAGGGGATGCCGGGGGGATAAGCTGCCTTAATCGTCAAACAGTAGACGGGTAGTACATAAGACGCGCTTGTTTACACCCATGGTGCTTATGGCGCACTCTACAGACTACAAACAAATGGCTGAAGACTACATCATGCCCATGCCGCCCATGCCGCCCATGCCGCCCATGCCACCCATGCCGCCCATGCCGCCCATGCCGCCCATGCCGCCCATGTCGCCCATGTCGCCGCCGCCGGCTTTTTTCTTCTCGGGTTTTTCGACAATTACAGCTTCAGTGGTCAGCACCATACCAGCGATGGAACCGGCATTTTGCAAAGCCGATCGCACCACCTTGGCCGGGTCAATAATCCCGGCGGCAATCATATCTTCGTACACGTCGGTGAGAGCGTTGTAGCCAATGTTGAACTCGCTCGCCCGCACTCGTTCGATGACGATGGAACCTTCAACGCCGGCATTATCAGCGATTTGACGCAAAGGTGCTTCCAAAGCTTTCTTCACCAAGTCAGCGCCTACTTGTTCTTCGGTGTCCAGAGTATGTGCGATCGCATCTATTTTTGTAATCAGGTGAATTAGGGTCGTGCCACCTCCGGCAACGATACCTTCTTCCACAGCAGCTTTAGTAGCGTTCAGAGCGTCTTCAATACGCAGTTTACGGTCTTTGAGCTCGGTTTCGGTAGCTGCGCCGACTTTAATTACAGCGATGCCGCCGGCGAGTTTGGCGATGCGTTCGGTTAGCTTTTCCTTGTCGTAGTCGGAATCCGTCGCTTCTAGCTGCTTGCGGATTTGCTCGATCCGTTTTAGCACGTCAGCTTTGTGTTCTTCGCCAGCAACAATGATCGTGTTTTCTTTGTCGATCGTAATTTTGCGGGCGGTACCGAGCATTTCTAGGGTTGCGGTATCGATGCTGAGTCCGACTTCTTCAGAAATCAGTTGACCGCCAGTGAGAACGGCGATATCTTGAAGCATAGCTTTGCGCCGCTCCCCAAAACCAGGAGATTTCGTTGCTGCGATGTTCAATACGCCGCGGGCTTTGTTGACTACCAGAGTTGCCAAAGCTTCGCCTTCAATATCTTCGGCGATAATTAGCAGCGGTTGACCTGTGCGGGCGATTTTTTCGAGAACTGGAATTAGTTCTTGAATCGAGCTAATTTTTTTGTCGGTAATCAGGATGCGAGCGTTTTCGTACTCAACTTCCATGCGATCGCCGTTAGTGACGAAATACGGAGAAAGATATCCGCGATCGTACTGCATCCCTTCGACAACTTCCAATTCCGTTGTCAGAGATTTTGACTCTTCAACAGTAATTACGCCGTCTTTCGTGACTTTTTCCATTGCTTGGGCAATCATGGCGCCGACTTCTTCGTCGTTACCGGCGGAGACAGTGGCGACTTGAGCAATGGCGCTTCCTTCGACGGGTTTGGCCAATTTCTCGATTTCCAGCACCAAGTGGGCGATCGTTTTTTCAATACCCCGGCGCAGTGCGACTGGGTTTGCGCCTGCTGCGACATTCTTCAAACCTTCGCGAATGAGGGATTGAGCTATAACCGTTGCGGTTGTTGTGCCGTCGCCTGCGATATCTTTAGTTTTGGAGGCGACTTCTTGAATTAAGCGAGCGCCAGCATTTTCCAGGGGGTCTTCGAGTTCGATCTCCCTAGCAACGGTGATACCGTCGTTAACAATTTGGGGACTGCCGTATTTCTTTTCCAATAGGACGTTCCGGCCTTTCGGGCCCAAGGTGATGCGGACAGCATCGGCGAGTTGATTGACGCCGCGTTCTAGTGCCCGCCGAGATTTGTCGCTAAATGCAACTATTTTGGTCATGTTTGTCTCCAATCGCTTACATTAGCAAATTTAGCACTCTCTGAGTCTGAGTGCTAAGTCGATCGATTTTTGATTGTAGCGCGCCTCAACGCTGGGGGGGATTGCGGGGGCGGATTGGGATTTGGGCGAGCTCGTTCCGGGTGGCTAAGGACAGGGCATTGCCGTGTCCCCACATATCTCGTGTCGCCACAGATATAATGTGGTTTGTTACATATCGATATAATCAGGTTTTGGTTGAGGTCAAAACCTAATTTTGATGGCGCGTTATCCCAAAGCAGAATTTTTATTAAAAATTTCTTAACTTGTGTTTTCGGTCATCTACCTTTCGATAGAGCTTGTATTATTTTTCAAACTTCTACCTTCTATAGCAACACAACAGCCAAGACTATTAGGACGTTGTTAATTGCTGAAAACCTTGGGGAAGACTCCTTCTTCCTTCAGCATCCATCCGTTACATCCCGTACATTGCTCATTGCCGAACCTTCTTCCTTTCCTCAATCAATCTCAAATTACGCACTAACAAATGGCTCGTTATTCTCGACTGCAAAAACTCGGCTCTTATATGCGCCCGCACTGGAAGCCCACCTTCTGGGGCGTTTTTTCGCTATTAGTTGTCAATGCTGTGGGCGTTTACATTCCCCTGCTGATTCGGAATGCAGTTGACACTCTCCAATCTGCGCTTAAATTTGACGAAGTTTTCAACTTCGTGGCACTAATTCTGATTCTCGCCTCAATTATGTGGGTAATTCGGATGGCGTCGCGGATTTTGCTGTTTGGCGTCGGGCGTCAAGTCGAATTTGACCTCAAACAGCAAATATTTAATCATTTATTAACATTAGAACCGTCTTATTTTGCAGCCAATACGGTAGGGGATTTAATTAACCGCGCTACTTCAGATTTGGACAATATTCGGCGCTTGGTGGGGTTTGCGGTGCTGAGTTTGGCGAATACAGCTTTTGCCTATGCTTTGACTTTGCCGGTGATGCTGGGGATTAATGTACGGCTGACGCTGTTGGCGATCGCCGTTTATCCTTTAATGTTAGTTTTGGTGCAGTTATTTAGCGACAAACTTCGCATCCAACAGTTAGCCGTGCAAGAGGAATTGTCGGCGATGAGCGATTTGATTCAGGAGGATATGAGCGGGATTTCCGTAATTAAAATTTACGCTCAAGAAGAGAACGAACGCCGAGCTTTTCGCAATTCCAACGCACAGTTGCTATCAGCAAATTTGGAATTAGCAAAAACTAGAAACTTTATTTTTCCGCTGCTGGGCGGTTTGGCAAGTATCAGTTTGTTGGTGCTGCTTTCTGCTGGTGGCGGGGCAATTGCTAATGGTCAAATTAGCATTGGCGATTTTGTGGCGTTGCTGATTTATGTCGAGCGTTTGGTGTTTCCGACGGCCCTGTTGGGTTTCACGATTACTGCTTACCAGCGGGGAGAAGTGAGTGTCGATCGCATCGAATCAATTCTGACTGTGGAACCGCAAATTAAGGATGCTGCCGATGCAGTTGAACTGGCAACTCCAGTCAGAGGGGAAATTTTGGCTCGCCATCTAAATTATACTTATCCGGGCGCTAAGATACCTGCGCTTAAAGATGTTGATTTTACCATAAAACCGGGAGAAACTGTCGCAATTGTTGGGGCGATCGGCTCTGGAAAATCAACTTTAGCTAATGCGCTGCCACGCTTGCTCGATATCGACCCGGGTCAGTTATTTGTAGACGGACAGGATATTACCAAGGTAAAATTGACCGAATTGCGCGGGGCGATCGCCTACGTTCCGCAAGAAAGTTTTCTGTTCGGCACTACCATCAAGAATAACATCCGCTACGGAAACCCTTTAGCGGAACAGCCGGAGATTGAAGCCGCCGCAAAACAAGCGCAAATTCACGCCGAAATCCTCAACTTTCCGCAGCAGTACAAAACAGTTGTCGGCGAGCGCGGCATTACTTTATCCGGCGGACAGCGGCAGCGGACGGCACTTGCTCGCGCTTTGTTAGTTGACGCCCCGGTGTTAATTTTGGATGACGCTCTTTCCAGCGTTGACAATCAAACTGCTACCGACATTTTGCGAAACTTGGCAACGGGAACCGATCGCAAAACGGTAATTTTTATCTCGCATCAAATGTCGGCAGCGGCTAGTGCCGATCGCATTTTTGTGATGGAGAGAGGAGAAATAGTTCAGAGCGGCACTCACCTTGAATTGGTAGGGGAAACAGGACTTTATCAGTATTTGTGGAACCAGCAAAAATTAGAGGAATTGCTGCACTGACCAGTGACCGATACTTTGAGTTATCTAGAGTTAGACCCTAGATAAATAGGTAGGTGCAAATAAACTGGTGACGAGAATAGCTGGGTTTGTCAGAATAAACTGGCTGCTAGTATAGCTTCCGGTTAAACCAGCCCGATCCATCTAATGTTTTTTTGTAACCACCTACTTAACTAGGAAAGTTAGGGTTGAAATTTATCCCACTACCTGCACCGCTCATCATAGCCTTTGGCTGATAAAAAAGCCACCAGATTCATTGCCCCCGATTTTAATTAGCTACATTACTCAAGGGAATTTCTTCTTGTTCTTGGAATAATTTAATCGATTGCAGACTATCTGAAGCAGCATCCCAAAGAATGAATTGGAAGCAGTTAGGAATATCGCGAATTGTCAGGGCTTTTGAATTACCCAGCAGGTGAATATTAGCATTGTGACAAGCCCGAAGATTATAGTTAGGTATTCGCTCAGAGAGATGATGAATATTGTGGTAGGCAATATCAGCAGAAAACCAATTGAGAATAGTCGGTAATTTTAGGTAACTACTGCCTTCAATTGCGCCGAGAAGATAGTCCCAACCCTCGGCTTTATGAGCGTAGGAACCGTCAAAGTTATGCTGAACAAAGAAAATACAGATAAATATCGCTGCTGAACAAGTCATGACTATTGAGTAAACACTCCAGAAAAAGCCTACTCCCAGTAAGTTGCTCAGATAAATCCAGCTAGCAACAACACAAATATTGTTGAACAGTAAATCCCAAAATTCAGCCGTCGTATACCAATGTTTGGATTTATAAGAAGCAATGATTGCAGATAAACCCATGCCAAAATCTTGCTTGAGACAAGCAAAAATATGTCTGATAAAACCAGTAATTCCCAAGATTAGCGCGAGTCGTGGCTTAATAATTAGATAGAAATAACCACCGGGAAACAGCATCAATGGGTTTCTGAGTAACTGATACATCTTTTGACTAAAGGGGCTTAGCGCCGCAAATTTTTCGGTGGATATCAACGCCGAAGGGCCTCGGTACATATCCCAATTACCATTATGTTTGTGGTGATAAGCGTGTCCCCTCGACCAGGGGTACTGAGGAATCGCATTGACAATACCTAGCAGAAAACCCATCATGCGATTGACTTTTTTGGAACTAAAAAGAGAATAGTGTCCGCAATCGTGCATCAAAGAGAAACAACGTCCTGAAAAAAGTGTCATCAACACCATTATCGGCGGTAGCAGGAATACAGAAATGGCAGCAGCTTTAAAGGCTAAAAACCATAAGAATGTATAAGGAACCACTGTATTGAGTATTTGGCAACTAGCTTTCAAGTTGTTGCTCTTCATATAAGGAGCTAGCACAAAATCCGACTTTTTGATCGCGTTTTTCATTCAGTATATCTAGGGTGTGTGGATAAGTGCTTAGCTTACCATCACAGTTGCGGGACAGCGGCGGATTTACCCCGGACTTTCCCCGTTTCTTCCAAAGGTTTTTTTTGTGGGAACCGATTTTTGCACATTTATGAGGTTATCACAACTCTGGTTTGTTTACAGAAAAAACTGTGAAGCCTGTTAGCAGGCGAACAAATTGCTGCACCAGAAGGCATTAATATGATTGGTTGGTTGCACGATCGACCTTTGGTGATGTATGCCGCTATTTTTGCTTGCATCGTCTGTGCCACACTTTACCGTACCGGGTTCTACGTCAACTCGATCGCAGGTTCAAAAGTTGGGCTACTGGGGAAAACTTTTTATTGGCGGGCTATAGGGGCGATCGACAAACCGCCAATCTCGGAAACCAAAGCTGACACAACATCCAGAAGCGCAGAGGATTTTGGCTCAACTCCTTGAGAATAGAATTTGAAGAGCGATCGCAATTGCCTGCGTTTTTTGTGCTCGGAGATAGCTCGGATTTGCTACAATCTAATCGCACACGCGATTAGAAATGGGTTATGACCGAACTATTAGATGAGACGCTTTCTATTGAAATGGCCGCTCGCATCAAAAGCAACCGTAAAAACTGCTTTGACAACGCTTGTAAAGCAGCGTTAGCCACCGAGGGCGCGATTTATGTTCAAGGCTTTTTAGCCGTGCCGGGAGTGCCATATAAACCCATCGAATATAGCTGGATTGAACTCGAAGAGCGAATTGTTGACCCAACCTTTCCCCATCTCGGTTTCATCGCTCAAGACATTCATTACTTCCCTGTCCAGCGCTTCAGCGTCAAGAAACTCAAAGCAATCCTAGAAGAATCAAAAGAAGATTATCCTGAAGACGACCCGCTGCCGATTTATGGCAATCAACCTTATGAATATTACGGCGATTTGATGTTAGGCGGTAGCGATTACCAAAATGCTTACGATTTGGCTGCCGCTAAATGCAGGGAATTAAACCAACCCAAAAAACAGGATGCGAACTAATTCAGGAGTTACCAAAAAATGGTTGGGCGCGCTACTTACAGCAGTAAGGTGTGCACTGTGCACCCTAGAGAGACAGATTACTTGAGCAACTGTTCTGTCGATTAATATACTTCATCATGACTTCCCAAATCTACAAACACAGCTTTTCCGTCTTCTGTAAAGTAGAAAAGTACCCTTTCGTCGTAATCTACGCTAAAGCTCCAAAACTCTTTGAGCCTACCGGACAATTTATGAGTTTTTAAGCTTGGTTCAAACGGCTCTCTGATGAACTGTTCCAGCTTTTGCCAAAACCTAGCCTCCAAATCAGCATCGCCTTTGATCCGCTTTTTGAAAGCACGCTTGAATGAAGAACTGAAACTAACTTCCACGATTATTCCTCTATCATTACTCTGAGTTCATTGATGTTAGCGAAAAAATTCAGTTCACCTTTTTGTTGTTCAATCTGCGCTGACTTAAAGTTTTGATACATCTCTTCGCGACGTTCTTCCCGGAGATATTGCTTCAACAACAGTTGAAGCTCTTGCTTTTCGTCAGTAGAAAGATTCTTAATCGTCTCGACCACATCACTGAAAGTCATAACTTATAAAACCCTATTGTGCTGATTAGATTATAGCAAAAAATATTCTTTTGGTTGACTTTCGTTTCTCGTTTACCGCCTCTGGCTCGTCTTAAAAAAAGCAAAAAATCTCACTATTTACCATTTTCAAACTTCCAAGATTCAGGAAACCTCGAATAATGAAAAGCAACCAATAACGGATCTAATTTCTGATTCCCAATCAAATCAGCCAACAATTTAGCCGTCACCGGAGCCAACAAAATGCCGTTGCGGTAATGCCCCGTAGCCCATGTCAAATTCTCCCAAGCACTAGCACCCAAAATCGGCAATTCATCAGGAGTAGCCGGCCGAAATCCCCACCAAAACTCCAGAATCGGATAATTTTGTAATTCGGGATATAACTTAATCGCTCCTGCTAGCAAACTTTGCATTCCTGCAGGCGTATTTCCCGGCGTGAAATTGACATTTTCGCTAGTTGCACCAATAATAATTCTGCCATCTTGACGCGGCACAATATAAATGCCAGTCCCGAATAAAACGGTTTGCAGGGGCTGGATAACTCCACAATCTTCTGGTACACATACTGACAGCATTTGTCCCTTTCTGGGAAAAACAGGAATATCCAATAATTTCTCAGACCAAGGACCCGCAGCCAAAACATAACGGTCAGCTTGTAATTTTCCTGCCGTTGTTTCTACTCCAAAAACTCGGTTTTTCTGCCGAATAATTTCCTCTGCGGTGCCTTGAATAATATCAATTTTTAATTCTTTGCTTGCCAATTGAAGCGTCCGAAATAAAGCGCGGTTGTCAACTTGAGCGTCGTCAGGATACCACCAACCGCCAATTACTTCTTGACCTAATCCCAACTGGTGCTGGCGAACAGTATCTCTGTCCAACCATTGATAATTAAGGTTTGACAAAAGTGGCTTTTCTTGAGGCTCGTTTTGACAAACTGGTGCGAGAATTCCCGATCGCCAATATCCCGTTTTCAATCCGGTAATATCTTCTAGCTGTTCCACCCAGGCGGGATACAGTGCGCGGCTTTGCAAGCACAAATCCAGCATCGGACTGGGGGGAATTCGTTCGGCTTGCGGGGCAAGCATTCCCGCAGCAGCCCGAGCCGTCGGTTGTTTAGAATCGGCGGTGAGAACCGCGACAGATGCCCCTCGCAATTTCAGTTCTACTGCTAGCGAAAGACCAATTATTCCGCCGCCAATAATCAGAATATCTTTAGATGAATTCATTAACTTTTATATGGACTTTCTGGCTTTTTTGACCTCTCGGCTTTCTTTAGCGTAAGGTGCGCTAAGCACACCTTACAGTTAGAATTATTATGCAAGTCTTACAGATTATCTGGCAAGGCGATCGTCCTATCTGCCTTCCTTAACAAAAAATCTATGCTTGGGGTTTCCAGACAGTTTCAGAACCTTGACCCCAGAAACCGTCATATTTTGTCACCTTAATATCGCCTAAAACCTTGGTTTGGCAGGACAAACGGCGGTTGGAGGCGGAAGAATGGGGAGGAACCGAAAGTCGGGCTTTTTCGCGCCACTGGGGCTCGGAAACTTCGCCCTCGACGGTGACGGCGCAGGTGCCGCAAGTGCCGAGGCCGTGGCAGTTGATGACTTTGGCGTTGCCATTGTAGAGATCGATGCCGTTTTTGAGCAAAACTTCACGGAGATTCGCTCCGCGATCGCACTCAAATGTTTTTCCTTGCGCTTGTACCTTGACCACAGCAATTTACCCCAGTTAGATTTATGTTAATTTTCCTATATATTATCGCATTAAATTCAAATAAATTCATCTAATATGGTAAGTGATATATTACCAATTTCTCGATCGCAATTTCCCATGACAAATCGGCTCTGGATCTACGATACCACGCTGCGAGACGGTGCTCAGTGCGAGGGACTCTCCTTATCTCTCGAAGACAAACTGCGAATTGCTCGACAGTTAGACAGTTTAGGAATTCCCTTTATTGAAGGCGGCTGGCCGGGCGCGAATCCTAAAGACGTACAATTTTTTTGGCGTCTCAAAGAACAGCCCCTAACTCAAGCAGAAGTTGTAGCTTTTTGTTCGACTAGGCGGCCGGGAACTACGGCAGCTAATGATGAAATGTTGCAGGCTATTTTGTCCGCCGGTACTCGCTGGGTGACGCTGTTTGGCAAGTCGTGGGATTTGCACGTTATTGAAAGTTTGAAGACGACGCTAGAAGAAAATCTGGCGATGATTCGAGATACAATTGAATATTTACGGAGTCAGGGAAGGCGCGTTATTTACGATGCCGAACACTGGTTTGACGGCTACAAACACAATCCAGATTATGCTATTAAAACTTTAGAAGCGGCGGCCGATGCTGGTGCAGAATGGCTGGTACTTTGCGATACTAACGGGGGTACTTTACCTCACGAAGTCAGTCAGGTTGTTCGTGAGGTTTTAGAAGCTTTAGGAACCAATCGCGAAAAATCTTTACAATTAGGAATTCACACTCACAACGACTCAGGAGTTGCGGTTGCTAATGCTTTGGCTGCTGTGCGGGAAGGAGTGAGGATGGTACAGGGAACTATTAACGGTTACGGCGAACGCTGCGGCAATGCCGATTTATGTTCCTTAATTCCTAATTTTCAGCTAAAGTTGGGTCAGAATTGCATTGAAGACGAGCAATTAGTTAGATTAACTCAAGTAAGTCGATCGATTAGTGAAATTGTCAATCTTGCTCCCGACGATCGTGCTCCTTTTGTCGGCCTTTCGGCATTTGCTCACAAAGGCGGAATCCACGTATCGGCTGTTGAGAAAAATCCGTTAACTTACGAACATTTGGAACCGGAAAAAATTGGCAACAGGCGGCGAATTGTGATTTCGGATCAAGCCGGTTTGAGCAATGTTTTGGCGAAGGCGCGCACTTTTGGCATGGATCTCGATCGCAAAAATCCTGCTTGCCGCCAAATTTTGGAAAAATTGAAAGATTTGGAAAGTCAGGGATATCAATTTGAGGGTGCTGAGGCTTCTTTTGAATTGTTAATGCGGGAGGCTTTGGGAAAGCGCAAGCATTTATTTGAAATCAAAGGTTTTCAAGTTCACTGCGATAAAGGTAGGGAAGAAACAGTTAATTCTTTAGCAACGGTAAAGGTGACTGTTAACGGTCAAGATATTCTGGAATGCGCGGAAGGAAACGGGCCGGTTTCGGCACTTGATGCGGCTTTGCGGAAGGCTTTGCGGAATTTTTATCCGGCAATTACTGATTTTAACTTAACAGATTATAAGGTGCGAATTCTGGACGGATGTGCGGGAACTTCTGCTAAAACTCGCGTGTTGGTTGAGTTTAGCAACGGTCAAGACCGCTGGACGACTGTGGGGGTTTCTGGTAATATTTTGGATGCTTCTTATCAAGCGGTTGTTGAGGGTTTGGAGTATGGTTTGGTGTTGGGAGATAGAGAGGCGATAGTTTTAACTGTGTCGAGTTATTAGGTTGACGGCGAAGAGAAGTTGCCTGAATATCGATGTTTAAATAGATACCAAATACCAAGGGGAGCATCTCAATGAAAGCAGCCAAGCCCAAAATTGGAGTTTTGAGGCAGGAGGCTCTCTTGCTGCGAGGTAGGAGGAAAGAGTCAGAAGGAAGGAGCCAGAAGAAGTGTTTTTACAAATATGAGATGCTCCCCTACTTTTGGGAGCATCTCCATGAAAGCAGCCAAGCCCAAAATTGGAGTTTTGAGGCAGGAGGCTCTCTTGCTGCGAGGCAGGAGGAAAGAGTCTGA
>NZ_JAUBSD010000011.1:46820-67736 GCF_036704575.1 Microcoleus sp. K5-D4 | reverse complement strand
ATGAAAGCAGCCAAGCCCAAAATTGGAGTTTTGAGGCAGGAGGCTCTCTTGCTGCGAGGCAGGAGGAAAGAGTCTGAAGGAAGGAGCCAGAAGAAGTGTTTTTACAAATATGAGATGCTTCCCTCCCTACTTTTTCACCTCATTATTATTACCTTCCCCAACTATCGATCGCATTCCTTCGAGCGTCGCGGGAATGCTGCGCGGGTCCATAAACATCACCTTGCTGCTGTCGCTGGTGCCAATTTTTAGACCCATATCCAGATAGTTTTGAGCTAACAAAAATTGTAAAGCTTCCCGGGCAGTGGGGTCATTTTGCAGAGTTTTGGCGATTATTTGCAAGGCCTCAGAAGTAGCTTGAGCTTTCAAAACCTGACTTTGGCGTTCTGCTTGAGCTTTTAGGACGATCGCCTTTTGTTGAGCTTCCGCCTCCAAAATTGTCGCTTTTTGGCGCGCTTCTGCATCCAAAACTTGCGCTTCAGCTTTACCTTTGGCGCTGTTAACTGCTGACTCGCGTTCGCCCTCGGATGTCAGAATTGCCGCCCGCTTGCGTCGATCGGCTGCCATCTGCAATTCCATCGATTCCTGTACAGTTTTAGAAGGGATAATATCGCGCAATTCTACCCGCGTTACTTTCACTCCCCAAGGATCGGTAACAATATCTAAATCTCTGAGCAATATTTCATTAATTTGAGAACGAGCAGTAAAGGTTTGTTCGAGATCCAGTTGACCCATTTCGGCGCGAATTTGAGTCAGCACCATATTTACCATTGCTGACTGGAGATTTTCTACTTTGTAACAAGCTTTTTCCAAATCTACAATGCGCCAGTAAACCACAGCATCAACCGTGAAGGAAACGTTGTCGCGGGTGATACAAGCTTGCGGAGGAATATCTAAGACTTTTTCCCGAATTGTTTGCTCGTACACGACGCGATCGAGAAATGGCGTGACAAAATTCAAACCGGGTTCCAGTTTCTTGCCGTTGTATTTACCTAAAGTTTCCACCAATGCTTCATTTCCCTGATTGATAATTTTGACGGAACCTGCGAGGGCTGAGCCGCCTAAAGCTAAAAATACGAGTAAAAAAATTTGTTCCACGGTCGCCTCCTATAAATGTTGACTCTTAAATGTTGACTGTTGACCACTGGCTAATGAATGATGCCTAATCACTAATTATTAACTACTAATTGTCTGTGATTAATTACGCATTTTGTTTAAGAATGCAAGAGATTTTCTGGCACAACTATCAGAGTAGTGCCTTTCCGTCCGACGACAATTACGTTTTGGTTGGGGGGGATGGTGGCGTTCGTGTCTTCGCAGCGAGCTTGCCAAGAATTCCCCTCATAAATGACTCGGCCGGCTTCTCCAGGGGAAATTTCTGTTAAAGTTTTTGCTTCCTGAGAATCTGCGATCGCCTTTGCCGTGCCTTTTGGTATCAACCGCCGAGACAGCAGCACAAAAACGGTCGAAAATACCATCCAGAGGAATATTTGTAAATTAACGTAAGGTAGAACTAGAGAGCATCCAGCTACGGCAAAGGCGCTCAGTCCCATCATAAAAGCGACAAAAGCAGTCGGGAGAAATAGCTCTGTCAAACAGAGCAAAGACCCAGCTAGTAGCCAAAGGAGCGTAGGAGTCAAGATCATAAAAAGAATAGGTGATACTATTTAGATCTTAGATTTGAAATTGAAGATTTAAGAATTGCCAACAACTGACTATGCAAGGGTTTGCGACTTGCAGCCCCTCAGAGCGATTTTTCGCGCAGCGGTACCAGGTTGAGGCTTCCATCGTACTCCAAGTCTGAGTTTAGTAACTTAAATTACAATTTAAGCCGGTGCAGACTGGCAGAAACTACAATTTCTAGAGGCCCAAAGGCAGTTAAGAAATTGATAGGGGCTAAAATCAGTTTATTCTCAAGCTCATGAATTTGGGCTTGCGAATCATATATCTTCAGAATGTTTTTACACAAACTATTTCGATATGATCAGCAGTTTCTCCGAACCCATTTATTGCCCGAATCTTAGCTGTGCCGAGCCCCGCAATACCTTTGGCCGCCAGCACTGTGCAGCGTGCGAAACGGATTTAATTTATCGCTATGTGTGGGTGGTGGGACAAGCAGCCGAGGAAGTGCCGGCGGGTAAGGTAATAGCCGATCGATACTTTGTCATTGCACCCCAAATCTGGCTCGACAGCCGTCCAGTTCTGCCTCCGAGCGTCCCGGAACAACTGCCGGATAGCATTATGCCTTACCTGCATTTGTATCCCCAACGGCTGCATACGCCGGAAGTATACGGTTATTGTTCTCTGGGGGAAGCACCGGAAGCGACAGAGGTGCTCTTGTTGGAAAATGTGCCCATCAATAATTTCGGTCGCCTGTATCCTTCTATTTTAGAGTCTTGGTCTGGGACAAGCGCCGCGCGCCAAGTTTACTGGCTGTGGCAAATGCTCCAACTGTGGGCGCCGCTGTCGGAACAGGGAGTCGCTTCGAGTTTGCTGGTACCGGAAAATTTGCGGGTGGAAGGTTGGCGGGTACGCCTGCTGGAACTGCACCGAGGAAATTTTGTACCGACGCTGCGGGATTTGGGAGATGTGTGGTCAGGTTTGGTGGAATCAGCGCAACCCGAGGTGCAGTCGAAACTCGGAGAGATTTGTCAGTTTATGCGCCGCAGCAGCATGAATTTCGACGCGATCGCCCTGGAACTCAACGATTTACTATTAGAACAAGCCGCTAAATTGCCTCTGCACTTAGAAGTAGTCGGCATGACTGATACCGGGCCGCAGCGCTCCCAAAATGAAGACAGTTGCTATCCGACTGCTGCTGATTTTCAATCTAGCAAAACTTCAGGGAACGACAAATTAATTCCTTACTTGACAATGGTTTGCGACGGGGTTGGAGGCCACGAAGGAGGAGAAGTTGCCAGTCAATTAGCCGTGCAGTCCCTGAAAGCTTTAATCCAAAATTTGCTCGCAGAAATTGCTGAACAAGAAGAGTTGATGACGCCAACAATGGTGATCAAGCAACTCGAAGAAATAGTCAGAGTTGTGAATAATGTGATTTCCGCTCAAAATAATGAGCAGGGAAAAGAGTTGCGGCAGCGGATGGGGACGACTTTGGTGATGGCCCTCCAGTTGCCTCAAAAAGTGAAAATTTCCGAGGATTTGCCCTCGAATAACAGTCACGAACTTTATTTAGTCAATGTTGGAGACAGCCGGGCTTATTGGATTGGCAAAAATTACTGTCACCGGCTGACTGTGGACGACGACGTAGCTTCAAGGGAAGTCCAGCTAGGACACTGTTTGTACTGGGAAACTCAACTGCGAGCCGATGCAGGAGCCCTGACTCAAGCTTTGGGCACGCGGGACGCCGATTTCCTGCGCCCGACGATTCAGCGATTTATTGTCGAAGAGGAAGGCTTACTGCTGCTGTGTTCCGACGGTTTGAGCGACAACGACTGGGTAGAGAAATCTTGGGAGAATTACGGCCCAGAGGTGCTTGAGGGCAAAATGTCTTTGGAAGCTGCGGTTCAGTCTTGGATTCGTCTCGCCAACGAGAAAAACGGTTATGACAACACCTCCGTAGTGGCGACTCACTGTCGGATGTCCCCGGAGAGATTGGTACTGTTTGATCCGGCGGTGGCGTCAGCGCCGGCGTCAGCGCCAGTGTCAGCCTCGGTGTCGCTGCCGCCTTCCCTCGCGGCATCCCTCCAGAAGTCCGGGAGGATTCCAGAATCTCAGCTTTCAGAATCGTCCAAACAGTTGTTGTACCCCGAAACTTCCCCCGCCCCGGAACCAGTTCAAAAACGGCGCTCCAAGCTGCCGCTGCCACTACTGGGGGTGTTGGGGCTGATATTAGCCGGCGGCGGTTTAGGTTTGTGGGTGCAAAGCCTCCAAAGCCGCCAGCCAGAGCCCGCACCACTTCCGCCACCGCCGGAAACTCCCGCCCCGATTCCTTCGGAGACTCCCTCGCCCGGGTCAGAGAGTCCCTCGCCGTCGCCCGAATCGACTCCTGCGGAAATTCCGCTGCCCGATAGCGAGAGTCCCTCGCCGTCGCCCGAATCGAGTCCTGCGGAAATTCCGCCGCCCGAAGAAGGGGAAACTCCTTTGCCATCAGCGGAGTAAGGGAGAGTCTCTCGCCGTCGCCCGAATCGACTTTTGAGCTTACAAAATAATGCTTCGAGCGTCGCAGCTCTCTACTATCCAAATTCGGGAAAACTTTTCCAGTGTAAATGGAATGATTTCTGGTAGAGGTTGTTGATTTACAGCATATTCCATGTAGATGTAGATCGCGATCAACCGGGTTTTTTGAACAGAATCAGTAAGGATGCGAGAACTGTAAAGAAACCTGGTTTCTGGGGTGTACTTCATAAACCTGGAATACGCTGTATATAAATCACACTTCACAGGGGAGCATCTCAATGAAAGCAGCAAAGCTAGAAATTAAAGTTTTGAGGCAGAAGGAAGGAGCCAGAAGAAGTGTTTTTACAAATATGAGATGCTCCATCAAAGTTAAGGATTTTGTATCATAGTCCGCCAGCAGAAACAACATGGCTAAAAAGTCAGCCATCACTAGAAAAAGTAGTTAAAAATGCTTAAGAATCTCCATGCAGCTAACAACTAGCCATTAGCAACTAACAACATAAGCTTTTTTTATATTGACGGCGCGCAATTTATTAACTATAATTACCAGGCCAAAAATAACAAAAATCTTACGCCTAACAGTTTTCCTCAAATAACCGTTAAACTATTCTAACGTTTGCCCGTACCCAACGTCGCAGGCTCAACCTATATCTGTTAAGCATTCGTCCTGATTCACAGGAGCAAGATTTTAAAATATGCATCTCAGCGAACTGACTCACCCAAACCAATTACACGGCCTCTCGATTCATCAACTCGAACAAATTGCCCGACAAATTCGAGAAAAGCATTTAGAAACTGTAGCGGCTAGCGGCGGCCACCTCGGCCCAGGATTGGGTGTAGTCGAACTGACCTTAGCACTCTACCAAACACTCGACCTCGATCGCGACAAAGTTACCTGGGATGTCGGCCACCAAGCTTATCCTCACAAATTAATCACTGGCCGCTACAACCAATTCCACACCCTACGCCAAAAAGACGGCGTTGCAGGCTATCTCAAGCGCTGCGAGAGCAAATTCGACCACTTCGGCGCAGGCCACGCTTCCACAAGTATTTCCGCAGCGTTAGGAATGGCGATGGCGCGCGACCTCAAGGGGGAAAACTTTAAAACTGTAGCAGTCATCGGCGACGGCGCATTGACTGGCGGCATGGCACTTGAAGCGATCAACCACGCGGGCCATATGCCGAAAACCAATTTGTTAGTTGTGCTCAACGACAACGAGATGTCAATCTCGCCCAACGTCGGCGCAATTACCCGCTATTTGAACAAGATGCGATTGTCGCCACCGGTGCAATTTCTCAAAGATAACTTAGAGGAACAATTTAAACACATTCCCTTTGTCGGCGAAACTTTTACTCCTGAAATGGAACGCCTCAAAGAAGGGATGAAACGCTTGGCCGTCTCAAAAGTTGGAGCAGTAATTGAAGAATTGGGCTTTACTTACATGGGCCCGGTAGATGGACACAATTTGGAAGAGTTAATTACCACTTTCAAACAAGCTCATACTATCCAAGGGCCGGTGCTAGTGCACGTTGTGACGGTGAAAGGCAAAGGATATGCGATCGCCGAAAAAGACCAAGTAGGATATCACGCCCAAAATCCCTTTAACTTAGCCACCGGCAAAGGCATTCCATCCACTAAACCCAAGCCTCCAGCTTACTCGAAAGTCTTTGCCCACGCCCTCGTCAAGCTAGCAGAAGATAATCCCAAAATTGTCGGCATTACCGCTGCAATGGCAACCGGAACCGGTCTGGATAAACTTCATGAAAAACTGCCAAAACAGTACATTGATGTCGGGATTGCCGAACAACACGCCGTGACTTTATCCGCTGGTTTAGCCTGCGAAGGAATGCGCCCGGTTGTGGCAATTTACTCGACATTTGTGCAGCGAGGCTATGACCAAATAATTCACGATGTTTGCATCCAAAATTTGCCAGTTTTCTTCTGTTTGGATCGCGCCGGCATTGTCGGTGCTGACGGCCCAACTCACCAAGGAATGTACGACATTGCCTTCTTGCGGTGCCTGCCAAATATGACAATTATGGCACCAAAAGATGAGGCAGAATTGCAGCGGATGATAGTCACGGGAATCAACCACACAAGTGGCCCGATCACCATGCGTTACCCGCGCGGCAACGGTTACGGCGTGCCTTTGATGGAAGAAGGTTGGGAAGAATTGCCGATCGGCAAAGCTGAAATTCTCCGCAACGGCGACGATGTGCTGATTTTGGGTTACGGTTCAATGGTTTATCCGGCAATGCAAACCGCCCAGATTCTGAGCGAGCACGGTATTGAAGCAACTGTGATCAATGCGCGTTTTGTCAAGCCTTTGGACACCGAATTAATCTTGCCTTTGGCACAGCGAATCGGCAAAGTTGTCACAATGGAAGAAGGCTGTTTGATGGGAGGCTTTGGTTCAGCAGTAGCCGAAGCTTTGTTGGACAATAATGTTGTTGTTCCAGTGATGCGGTTGGGTGTACCCGATACATTGGTAGATCATGCAACGCCTGAACAATCATTTGCCAGTTTGGGATTAAATCCGTCGCAAATGTGCGATCGTATCTTAGCAACATTCAGCCGCAAACAGTCTCCTGTTAGCGTGTAAATAGCTAGGATTGTAGGGTGCGCCTAGCGCACCTTACCATTCATTCGAGACTAATTCTAAGAAATACCCGATCTATGACAGTGTAATAAAACGACCCCGCAAGTCCGATGGTGTCCCATTCAGAACTCTACCTAAAATTTGACCGTTTGAAGCAATTTGAATAGTAGTAGCGTCATAACTACCATTGCGATATGTCTGCGGGTGTTTTGACATTGGAAGCGAGTTAAAAGCAAAATGAATTTAAAAAGTTTTGACATAGTAATAGTAGGAGCCGGCCCTGCAGGCGGTCACTGTGCGAGAATCCTAGCCCAATCCGGCCACAAAGTCTTGCTGGCAGAGCAAAACGACAATTTTAATAAAAATGACTTTTCTAGCGCCGCCACGCCTCTAGAAACCCTCTCTAAATTCGATTTGCCTGAATCCGTTATCGGCAGTTTTTGGCATAAACTTACTATTGAAACTAGCAAAATCAGTCAAAGTTGGGAGTCTCCCGAAAGCTTGGGAGTTGTTCTCAACTTTGCTAAATTTAGAGCATTTTTGACCAGCGAAGTTGAGCGATTTGGCGGTGAAGTTTGGCTGGGTTATCGCTACACCCGACATTCACAAGCCAAGGGCGAAACAACCGTAGAATTTAAACAGTTATCCGACGGTCAAATAATCAAAGTTAGTACGAAAATATTGGTTGATGCTACTGGCTTTGCTAGGGCGGTTATGTACCAAAAAGAGAATGATAAGCCAGATTTTTTGTCGGGAACCGGAATCGAATATTTAATTGAAGTAGAGCCAGAAGTTTACAATAAATACAGCGGTGATTTAATCTTCTTTTTGGGCGATAAATGGATGCCGAAGGGTTATTCCTGGATATTCCCAATGGAACCAAACAGGCTGAAAGTTGGTGCGGGTCGCATTTTTTTAGATCCGAAAACGGTGAGGCATTTGTCACCGCTGAAAAAATATATTGATTTACTGATTGATGAATATCTGAAGTCAAAAAATTATAAAATTATTGACAAACACGGTTCGACTCTGAAGTACAGCCCTGGTTTGAAGGATATTTATTGCAAGGATAATATAATTGCGATCGGCGATAGTGTTTCGACAGTAAATTTTTTGGGTGGCGAAGGGATTAGACACGGGATGGATGGTGCCGAAATCGCGGGCAAATATATTCAAAGATATTTGGAAGGGAAAATCTCAGATTTTCGGGATTATGAGACGGAAATGCACCACAAGTTTGATCAGAAATGGAATATTTCAGAAAGGTTGGCCGTGAGAAAGTATATCGATGATGTTAATGATGAACTAACCGATAAAATGATTTCTTATTTAAAGTATATGAAAACTGAAGATGTGATGGATATTTTATTTTATTATAAATTTGAGAAAATTTCCCGAGGGTTAGGCGGTTATTTGCAGAGAAAAATCAAGAAATTGATTAAGAAATTTAAATTGTAAGTTGCGTCCGTTGAGAGATTGTTAGTTGAGGGAAAAATCTGGCTGATTTACGCACCTTACTAAGCTAATTTTAAGGCATTTTTTGCGGTGACTTGAATGCGCGGCAGCGACAATAAATTATCGTCAAAACTGCTATAATTTAATTTATATGATACACCAAAAGTATATCCACTCGCTCCAATTAAATGCGCTACAATTGGATCGACATCCCCGTAAGGATAGGCAAAACATTTAACAGATTTCTCTAATCCCCGTTCCAAGATAGCACGGGATTTTGCCGCCTCCCGCACAATTTCTGTCGGCGACAATGCACTCAAAGGTTGATGAGTAGCAGACATAGAACCGAATTCAATTCCGGCATCCCGCAGTTGCAAAATTTCTGGCCATCCCATTAACTGCACTTCTTCAAATTCGGCTTTTTCCCAACTATTTGTCTTTCCTATTGACTCCGCTACGAGAAAAACAGTTGCTGTAAAATCAAAGCGTTTTAGCACAGGCCAAGCATATTGGAAAAAGTCCAGATAGCCGCCGTCAAATGTCATCAATACAGCTTTACCGGGTAAAGGAGTTTTAGCCAGTTTTGCGCTTCGCCAATTTTCCCAAGTCGCACTGTAATAACCCTGATTTTTAAATTTGTGTAACTGTTGTTCAAAAATTTGGGGAGTAACTGCGTTTAAACCGTCAGGAGAAATGCGGCGGTAGCAGAGAATCGGGAGTTTTTGTGTAACGCTATGATTGTCCAAAACTTGAGGTTTCAGCGAGTGAGAAACTTCCCGATAAGAAGATTTTGAACTCAGGATTTCCGGTGCGTAAAATACTGGCTTTGGAAACTCGTTTTCTTGGGGAATTTGCATTGTCGGTTCCCCAGCGATTGCCGCGGCTGACTCGATTTCCTGCAGCGCCGCCGCCGGGAGTGAGGCGCGACGGCTGACACTTGTCCCGATCGCACCCGATCGCCTGCCGAATATCACCGCATTTGGTGGGTAAATGCCCCCAGCACCCGGTGCATTCAAACAGTCGGGCAAATTAGACCTTTGTTGAGCACAAGAGGCTAGGCGCGATCGTAGCGATTTCTTGCCGTTGAGCGGTTTTCCCAGCAAAGCTTCTCGCACGGCGGCGACGCACAACTCAAAACCGCTATTTCGAGTAATTGTCGATCGCAATTTTTGAGCTGAAACAAAATTATTTTCCACCGCAACAGTTACAATACCGACAGCAACACCGCCTACTTTCACCAGCACGTCTATTTCAGAAAGCTCAACTTGTATATTAGTAAATTCCTCGCTAACTTCTACAGCCATCAAATCTTTTTCGAGCGTAATTGTTGAGACTTCCTCAGCTATTTCTGGCTTGTAGAAATCCTCCAAATGCCAATGCGGACGCCCCCATAATTCTTGCAAAAAGAGCGTCCAGTCATGTTTAGGCTGCAATGGTTCCAGCAAAGTTTCCCACCATTTATTGCCTTTTTCGCAGCGATTGCGTTGAAAGAAGCGATCGAGAATTGGCCAAGCAAACTGGGATGCGATCGCATCCGCCAACACCGAAGCCGCAACCATGCCATCGCAAATCGGCAATTCAATAATACCGAGTTTAATTCCTTCTAGTTTGATCGTACAGCACAGGCGATCGTATATTTGCGGAAGATCACAAATATCGGAAATTGGTTCGCTCACTTCCACCGCAACTTTCCAGGCAATTTCACCCTTGACTCGCTTAATCTTATCTAAAATATATCTGATTTCATTCGTTTTTAAAATTTTATGATATTTGTGAACTTTATTACTTTTAACCTCTCTTCCGATCCCTTGGTGCCAAGGTAGATTTAAACTGAGATTAGCAGCTTTTTCTTGATATAATTCCAGCATTCTATCATCATATTTGATTTTCATAAAATCACAAATTTCTTCTAACTTTTTGACTTTATTATCGAGTATTTCCTCATATTTGACTAATATATGATTAGAATTTTTAGCATATTTGTGACTAATTAACATCGCCTCCTTCCAGCGATGGATACAGTGGTTTAAATCCCAACCAGGCCCCCACAAATCATGAGAATTCCTCGTAGCCTCATGCAGAGAAGCTATTGTATCCATACTGTTTCGCAAAATATGTATGAATTTAGCATCCGGCAACAAGCGCTGTATATCTTCAATAAAATATATGTGTTCCGGCGTTTTTTCCAACCAAATACTTTTGTTTTGTTCCGCCGCCAAACCATCCAAAACTCCGACAAACCAACTAACTTTAGTTGCCACAGTTTGACTATCATCAAAATCTTGCAAAAGTTCAGGCCGACTAATCTCATCCTTAAAAAAAGCTTCCATCCTACCTGGCAACTTTCCCGCAAACTTCTTGTACAGTAAATAGTGAAAAAACTTAGATTCAGGAAAAGAAATAACTTCAGGATGAGCGGCTAATAAACTTTGAAGCATGGTTGTGCCACTTCTCGGAGAGCCTACTAAAAATATCCGTTGCATTTTTATACCTGATAAATGGTTTGTGGATGAGATTTTTTTAATGAATCGCAGAGAGCGCACAAGATCCAGAGGAATAAAAGAAAAAGGTATGATTGATGTTTATCTCTGGCATCTCTGCGGTTAAAAACTTTTTTCCTAACTCCAACTAAAATCTTCATGCAACAAATCAGAAAGTTCCTGATTGTAAGGTTTGAAATAATTTGTCAATTCTTGTTCGATTTTAGGTGGCATTTTGCTGTATTCATCGACCTGATTAATTTCATCTTCTTTACTTGCACTCGAACTAATTTCCAAAAAATTTAACACTTCCGAAAAAACTTGGCCTGTATGTGCGTAATAATCTTCGCTTTTGATAATTAGCAACTGTTCTCTCGGAAAATAGTCGAGCCAATTTTTGATTTGTTCTACATAAATTCCCCGCGACAAATAAGAATAATGCTGGTGATTAAAACTGTAATATTTTTCATCAGCTTGGATTCTTTCAATCTCACCTTTGAGTCTATCAGGTTCTGAAGCGATCGCCTTTTCAAAATCCAACTTTTCGCAGCCGCTCGCCACTTCTAAATGATAGTGCATCCACGCTCGTTTTACGGGGTTTCGCAGCATTACAATCAGCTTAACTTCCGGGAAACACTTGTAAACTCGCTCCGCCACCAAAGGATGATAAATATAGTAAGAAGTCATCTCCCATAGGATCACCTTCTCACTCGCTACACTCCGCGTCAACTGCTTGCTGTACCAATCAACACCACGCTCAAAATTTAATTCAAAAAAGTGAATGTCCTGGGAACCTTCTTTGATAATTTGCAAGTGATTTGCGAGATGGCCGTATAGAGATTCCGTGCCACAGTTTTGAGCACCAATCATTAAAAAGTTAGGTTTTTGCTTATTTGCCAACTGAGTCAAAATCTTGGCGTAGCCGGGATTATTCTTATCCAAATCGTAAGTTTCAGCGGCTGGTTCGGCTAAATCCATAAGCGGCATTTTGCCCTCAAATTCCCAGCGGAACGGCGGACAAAGAATCGTTTTTTGGTTTACAGTCGATCGTACGTACAGCGGATAAACCTGCCAATGATAATCGTAGGCGTAAGCCAAAGTTTCCTCGTAAACCCCAGCATTCACATAATACTGACCGTTTCCTAAATCCAGCCTATCTATTTGCAGCCGGATTTTGCCTTTCCCTTTCACCAGCGGCAGCAGTCTGCCCATTTGATTAGTATTAGTCTCAAAACAGCTTTGACCATCTTCTCTGCTGATTGTCACGGCAAAAATAGCAGCAGAAATTTCTTGGGACACCGAATAATGAATTTCAATGCTAATAGCATCACCGCTATCTATTTCCGTATTTGGCGACACTTTGACATCGGTAATTTCTACTTCCATAGAACCGAAGCGATTCTGATTCCCTCGCAGTGGCGAGTTGCTACTTGTAGCTTCAGCAGCAGGCAGGGGAGTGCGATTTTCTGTGGACGATCGCATTTCTGACAAATACTGACCAACTACCACTTCCGGTTCCCCATAAGCCACGACTTCACCTGATTTCAGCCACAATGCCCGATCGCACATTTTCTGAATTTGCGATGCGGTGTGAGAAATCAAAACAATCGCACATCCTTGATTCTTAAACTCAGTTATCTTGTTCAAACATTTAGTTTGAAAAGCCACATCACCAACCGACAAATGTTCATCAACTAACAGCACTTCTGGATCGGTATGCACCGCCACCGAAAAAGCCAGCCGCATTTTCATCCCCGTACTGTAAGTCCGCATCGGGCTGTCAATAAACTGTTTTAACTCTGCAAATTCCACAATATCGTCAAACCTGCGCGCCACTTCGCGGCGAGTCAAACCTGCCACCACCGCACCCACAAACACGTTTTCTCTGCCCGTTAGATCCGTGTGAAAACCCGCACCCAAATCCAACAAGCCGCCAATTCGGCCGTTAACTTTAATAGTTCCTTCCTCAGCGTGACCAATCCCGCCGACTAATTGCAGCAGCGTTGATTTTCCCGCGCCATTCTTGCCAAGAATTCCTAGCATTTCCCCAGGAGAAACAGTAAAATTTATATTCCGCAGCGCCCAAAAACGCGACTCCGGCTTCAGCCGCCACCAACCGGACAAAGCGGCTTCCATAATCGTATAAGGTTTCGCGGTAGAGTAGCGGTTAAAACGCTTACCCAAGCCCTTGACAATAATTGCTTCACGCATTTACAACTCCTCCACAAAATTATCGCTTTGCCGTCTAAAAATTCCCAGTCCGATGGGCAAAAGAGCCGCCACAGCCAAGGTCAAAATTAACAGAACCCGCCAATCGGGCGGCATACCTTTGAGCAGTATGGCGCGGTAAGCTTCTATCAGTGGCACCATTGGATTTAAGTAATAAAAAATCTTAAATTTTTCCGGGACGCTGCTGATGTCGTAGAAAATCGGAGTCAGGTAAAACAGCATCTGCAAAACTACTCCCAAAGTGTGCTGAGTGTCCCGAAAAGTGACATTCAAAGCGGCAAGGGGATAAGCAAAACTAACTGTCAGGAAAAACTGAATAATCATCAGCAGGGGCAACAAAAATAGCACTGCATTCAGATGAACGCCATCAATTGCCAGAAAGATAAGTAACACCGGCAATGCTAAGAAAAAGTGAATGAGCCCAGTCGTCGTCGTGACTACCGGCAAAATTGCCGAGGGGAAATTTGGCTGCCTGATTAGTGCCTTATTATTGGTAATTAATGCCGTTGATTTAAATAATACCGTTTGAGACCAATTCCAGATTAACAAGCCGCTGAAAGCAAAGGAAGAAAATTTTGGAATATTAAGGGGTACAACAGACCGAAACAAAAAGGAAAATACAGCCAACTGTAACAGCGGACTGATTAAAGTCCAAGCAATCCCCAAGGTCGATCGCTTGTAAAGTAATTTCATCTCGCGATCGACCAACACCCGCAGCAAATCGAACCAATGAGCCATTTTGCGCCCATCGACGAACGTTTTCGCATTTCTCACCGCACACCTCCGGCAGCTATCTGAGGTTCTAGCCCGGAGGCCTCCCAGGGCTGAATCTTAACCAAATTCTGAGTCGGCACCAGGGTCAGCTTGTCAGCAATTGGTTCTAAAAAATCAGCTTCAATTAATTTTATTGCCATAATTACCATTTTTAATTTTTGTTATTTTTACTTCAATTCCTATTTATTTATACTTACTTCAATGGTTCATTACACCTCTATTTTTGGTTGCTTATTTTGCCTAATTATGTCAGTTATAGGATGAACTTTTCAGCTTTTTATTGTCCAATAGTGTAAATAAAAGTAGAGGTTGAAGTAGGGTGTTGTCCACTAAGATAGGCTCAGAATGAGCAGCACTTTTGGGCATACCTTTAACCGCGATCGCCCGAGCCAGGGGTTCGGGAAAGTCAAGCGCCAGAATCGATCGCAAGTGAGCGCCCCGCAGTGGCTCTACACCGAATTTGGGAGTGACGTGACCGACTGACAGTTCACCGTAACGGAGGTAAATGCCCTCGGGTTTTTGCTCGTCAATGATTCGTTCTGCTGCTTCCCAACCTTCCTGCAAATCGATTTCAATTTCATGTCTGCCCAAGTCAGCATGAGTAGGCTCACCTTGCATAAAACTAGAAAGAGCCGATCGACTTTTCAACTCATCGATGACACCCCGCAAATACCAATAACCGCGCAATTTTGGCCGCAACCACCGCCAAGTTCCCCGCATCCGCAGGCTTTCGAGTAAATCAAGAAATTTTCTCAGTCCCAGTGCCAGCCAATCCACAGCAGCCGGCCAGAAAAACGTGACCGCCACCACAATTTGATCCACCAGCGAGTCAGCAGTTTCGTAGACTGCTACCGGCAGTATCGGTCTAAGTTCCGGGTGTCGGTGGCCGATCAAAACATCCGATCGCCCTTCCTGACGAGCTCGGCGGAAAGAGCGATCGAGATTGTTGGTTTCGTGTTCGTAATGAAAGCCCACTGCTTCAGCAGCCACAACAAAAGGTACATCAGCTTTCAGCAAACGCACCCCAAACTCGTAATCTTCCCCGCCGCAGTCCCCGAAAGCCGAATCAAAGCCATCGAGACGAGCAAACAGTTCTGCATCCAAAGAAAGGTTGCCGCTGAGCAAATCTTGATAAGTAAATCGGTGACCAGGCTGACTCATCTGATAAAACTTGTCTTCCCACCAAGCCCGCACATGTACGCCAAACAATGTAGTTCCTCCCTGCAACTTTGGCGGATAAGGACCCATGACAGCACAGCCCGGACGCACTTGGTGTGCCCGCGCGTGGCTTTCGACTAAAGACGGCAGCGCTTCGATGTCATCGTCCAGAAACAGCAGCAATTGCCCGGTAGCCGAAGCTGCTCCGGTATTGCGGGCGATGGAAGCACTCCGGCAATTTACCTCCATCGCGTGCAGTTTAAACGGAGCTTTGTAGTCTTGTAACATTGCCAAAGTATCGTCAATGCAACTATCTGCGACTACTGTAACTTCCATTAGGTCAATCGGATAAGTCTGCGAGTGCAAAGCATCAAGAGCGCGCCGCAGCGAAGAACTTCGGTTGTGAGTGGGAATAATTACGCTAACTGTTAAATTTTCCATATTTACATTATCAAAATTAACTTCATCTGCATTTCATCTGCATTTCATCTGCGGTTAAAAATAATCTAAAAATCCCTATTTATTGCTCCCCTTAATTTCTTGCAACCACTTGCGAGACACAAAATAAGCCATCGGGCCACTGACACAGCCCCGCAGTTGAGCCAAAAGCAAATCACTAGGGATAGAATCCGCTTGCTTTCGCAAAGAAGCAATTAGTTCAGGAATTTGTTTGTACAACAGCCATGACAAGGCTAACACAGGCACACTGAATTCTCTGTTGATTACAAACATCCGCGTCCAGAAAGCATAGACTCCGATGCCGTAGCCTTGGAGCGTTTTTCGCAATTCTTCCCAAGTGCGCCGATGGCGGTGCCAGCTCAATGCTCTCGGCTCGTAGACAATGCAGTAGCCAGCGCGCAAAATGCGGGCAAAGAGTTCACAGTCTTCGCCACCCACCGTGGGCGTTCCCGCCCCCAAAGCTTCGTCAAACAGGCCAATGTAGTCGATCGAACTTTTCCGCAAAGCCATACTCGCCGAAACTCCCACAAGATGCACAATCAGAGGATTGCAGTGCGCCCCATCAAACACTAGGCGCTCAAATCCCCGCCCGTGGGGGCTGTAGCACTCAAACCATTCTTGGGCTTCGGTTTCCAGTTCCAAGGGCATCACCAGCCCCGTGACGCACATCACTCGTGGATCGCTGAAATTTCGCAAGAGCGATCGCAGCCAGTTCGGATCGGGGGCAGCATCATCATCTGTAAGGGCTACGAATTCATGTTTAGCTTCGCGTAAAGCTCGGTTACGGGCAGCGCTGGAGCCTGGTACGTCTTCCCGCACATAGCGGACTTGTGGGTAATTTTTGACCAGTTCCTTGGTAGCGTCCGTGCTGGGACAATTGTCAATTACTAAGTATTCCTGACCCTCGTCTGGGAGCTGCATCAGCGCGTCTAGACAGCGCCGCAAATCTTCCGGTCGATCGCGCGTGCAAACCGCTACTGTGGCGAGCGACAATGCCTCCACCGACCCCCGCTCATCCCATTCTAGAGTGTCGTAGACCAAGTTTTTCCAGAAGTTGTCACCAGCACAATTCCTCAGTGTTTTCCGTAATTCGTCACCGCCAATGCGGCCTCCAACTACGTGAAAAAGAGCTTGACCGATCGGTTTTCCGTGTAGTCGAATTAAAATTAAGGCTTTGCTGTAACGCTCCTCAACCGTAATTTCTGGCGGGAGTTTGGAGATTTCCAGCTCAAGAATAGCTGTTGCCATTTTAGATTTTAGATTTTAGATTTTAGATTGCGAAAAAATCTTAGATACTCCGTATATTACCGGATGTTTTTTACCCGAAATTGTTTTATGGAATAGCAACTTCTCAATGCCATACTTGCCGAGCGCCGATCGCGAATCAAACATAAAGCCTCATTTGGTTATGGCTATTATTTATTTTTACTTTCGATGACCCGCTGATGTCAAGTTTTTTTCCTACATCATAAGATTTTTTTTATCGAAAACATTCGTACCTCAATGCACGTGTCAATTGCAGCCGTTATTTGCCGTCGGCGTCCTCCCCAGTCTCCCATTAATACCAAATCTCACAACCAGATTTTTTGATAAAACCGGGTTTGTGCGATCGCCCCTCATTTCAGCTTTAATTGCGATCGGGTACTATTCTCTAAAACATACCAAACAATTAAACACTCTCGCCATTAAAACTTTGGCGGTTAAACCGCGCACGAATTAGCTGAAAAAACGTCCCAAACTCCACCCTAAATAAGACGCAGCAATGATAAAAAAACAGGAGATTACAGGCTGATTGGAGACTGAACGAGCTGAGATTACTTCTGGCAAGCTCGTGGTATTTTTATATGATGAATATCATCTCTTGTCGGGGGATTTATGTGGCTATTTTTGGGGTAAAACAAAAAAACACATCGTTTTGTCCCCTAGTCAAGGAGAGAAATAAACAAACCTAATTATGGGCCAGTTAGCCGATTTTAGATTTGAGTTTTGATACTTCGGCGAGACTTTGGGCGAGCCGTCGAGTCCAGCTAAGTCGAGCCGCGCTCAGACGTTGGGCGAGCTGTCGAGTCGCCCTCAGTCGAACGATTTGAGATTTACTCTACAGATGAATCTGGAGCTTGAACAACAGTCTAAAACTTTGAGCTGCTGCTGATTCCTGTCGGAAACTTATATCCGTTTTTGGGCGGCGTCAAAAAGCCATTTAAACTCTCTCCTCGATAGCCACAAGGTTTGCTTAGAAGAATGTATCAAACTTTTACAAAGAAACCGATCAAACTCATAAAGCCTCTCTCTGCCCTGACAAAAGCAGTTAGCTAGCACGATGCTGGTTCTCCGTTTTTCAGATTGGACTATACACTGCCCTCAAAACCCTAAAAATGAAGAATTGTAAAGTTTTATCAAGATCTTTGGGCATCTGAATTAAAATCTTCTCATAAAAAAGACTAGCTTTTAGCAGGCGCAAATTGTGGAAAAAGGTTTAAAACTCAGAATATGAGATCGAGTTCGCTACTCTTACATGGTGCAATAAAATGTAACTTTTGATGCCAGAACCAGTAGCCTGAACTTTGTCGAAGGCCGAATGCCCGTCCGGCCAATGCCTTCGGAAAATCGCTTTCTTGGCGCTGCATCAAATCTTAAGTGCAATTACTTTCCTTGCACGAGAGCCGGAGCCTTCGAGCAAACATTTAACTCCAGGGCTTACGCACCACAACTTTAGATAAACCGGGTTTTTTTTACCGGGAGCGAGGGCGGCAACAAAGTGTTTTCGTTCATCAAACCCGGTTTCAGCGTCCGAGACTGAACTCGATCGAATGAATGCAGTCGCAACCAATGTTTAAAAGTGGCGATACTGCAAGTTGCGTGCAAAGCAGGGAGCTAACCGCAGTGATGGATCTCGATTGTTTACCTTACGGCGCAGGCCACGCACAGGAAGGGGTCTGTCTGCTAGTCCGAATGGGGCCGCACCGCATTTTACTCGACTGCGGTATAGAGGATATTGCACCGCTATCAGCGACACTAAATCGATCGCTGCCAGCCGATTTTGTGGTGTGTACCCACGCCCACTCTGACCATGCCAGAGGTTTGCTAGCACTCCATCAATCTTTCCCCCACTTGCCAATTTACGCCAGCGAAGTGACAGCGCGACTGCTACCGCTCAACTGGCCAGAAGTGGCTCATCAGCCAGAGTCCAGGTTCTGTCAGGGACTGCCCTGGCAGTCGCCGCTCGAAGTGCGCCCAGGACTGAGCGTGCAGTTGTTCCCGTCGGGCCATTTGCCCGGAGCGGCGACTGTGCTGCTGACTTATGCAGCCCCGCACCGCACCTACACAGTGGTTTATACCGGCGACTTTTTCCTGTCCAATTCTCGTTTGGTGGAAGGTTTGCCCCTGGGAGAACTCAGGGGCATGAAGCCTGATGTGTTAATTTTGGAAGGCAGTTACGGCACGGCGCGCCACCCTCACCGCCGACAACTAGAAAATCAGTTAGCCGATCGCATCCACCGCGCCATCGCCGACGGTTACTCGGTACTGCTGCCCGCCCCGGCTCTTGGTTTGGGGCAAGAAATGCTGATGCTGCTCCGCAGTCACCACTACTTTACTGGCCGCGACTTGGATATTTGGGTGGACGGCACTGTCGCCGAGGGGTGCGACGCTTATCTGGAACTGTTACCCCAATTTCCCACCGCCGTCCAAAATTTTGCTCTGCACCAACCTTTGTTTTGGGACGAAAGGGTGAAACCCCGCGTCCGCAGGCTGTCTGCCGAACAACGCCCCGGATTGGGAGCCACGCCCTGTATTGTGATTACTGACCAAATAGCTGATTTGGCTTTGTATGTTGCCGATGGCACACATCCTTGGATTTTGCTCGCCCCTCAAAAACCAGGATATCCCGTCAGCGACTGGCTGGGCAACAGGCCCGAATCTGGAGTCACAAGTGTCGAAACTTATCTGCTAGCCGAACACTGCGACGGGCCCGGGACGACCCAACTCATCCACAATTTGCGTCCCCAGCACGTAATTTTACTCCACGGTTCCCCTGCATATTTGGCTGACTTGGCTAACTTGGACGAGCTGCGAAACCGCTACCAGTTGCACACTCCGGCGGCCGGAACACTTGTCGAATTGCCGATCGGGGAAATGTTTTTGCAGCCCGCTATCCCAGAAACTAACTATGAGGGAGAGGTCAGCGAATTGGGGACAGAGGTAGCAATTAGCTTGCCCAGTCCGATTACAGCCGATCCTCGGTGGGCCAATTTTGCCGATACCGGTTTGGTAGAAGCGCGCTGGCAAGGCGAAGAACTGGTACTGCGGGGCATCTCCCAGCGGGAACTCCTTTTTCAAGGCAGCGCCGTTCAGACCAACCTCGAATGCTGCGGCAATTGTCAGCACTACCGCAGCCAGCGCTGTTGGAACCAGTCCAGTGCTTTGTTTGGCTTTAAAGTTACCCCCGACGGTTACTGTCCCGTGTTTAAAGCGATACCGGAGTCGGAACTTTTCCTAGATGGCGAAACAGACGGCGAATAAGCTGTCGGGCATCTAGAAACCAGCCTGCAGGCCTAGAAAACAAAAGAACAGCCCTGGACGCACCCAGACAAAAAACCCGGTTTCAGCAGGGGTAAGCTGTCGCCCATTGAATTTTTAAACTACTGTGTACTTACGCTCTTGTCGCGTGGGCAGCATATCCCGCCATCAAGCTTAAATTTAAAGGCAAAATAGCTTATGTGGTCACAACCCAGAATATTTTCGGCCTCAACCGAGTTTTTTGCATAATAATTTCTCCACAAAAAAGGGAGAAAAGTAGTTTTCTTTTCCCCCAAGTTTTCCTTGTGCCTCAAGCGCGAGCTCAAAACTATTCCAAATTCGAGTCCGGGTAGTGATTGCGAATTTGTTCGGCTTCGGGACAATCGTCAGAAACTAGGGGTTCGCAGTTAGTTCGGGACACCGAAGCCAACTTCTGGGACACAGCTCCAATACTTTCGAGACGCACCATTTCTTCCCAAGAGCTGATTTCGTCTTCTTCGTCGGTTTCGTAGCGCAGCGTGACTAGATCCCCTTCAATATCTAGGATACGAGCGCGCTCTATCCAACGTTGCTGATCTCGAAGAAAAATAGAAACCTCACGACCATCACAACAGAGTTGATAGATTTTGCGCTGTAGCATTTGTCAGTTCTCCTGCGCAGTGTAACTTGCTTAAAATATGGTCTGTTTACCGTAACGTACTTTGGGTTTTACATCGGAAGGCACAGCCGTATGGACTGGCCAGTTTCACGTTTTCCGCAACTTTTGTACCGATGGGAGTTACCAAATTTGATTTTACCACCAAATCTATCTAGTACGCCATTTATCCAATTACAGGTTCTGCAGCCAGTGGCATCCCTCGTGAGAGGCATTTGCCAGCATAGATTGGAGCATTAGGACTTGACGACAGCACCCGATTAACAGCGACAATAACAACAGACTCTGCCTCAAAAATCTCGCTCTCTTTTGCCTCTACTTCCCCAGAAACCTTTTGTTTCGACGTTTGTTTGATCGCCCACTAACGCCTCTTGGCTCAATCTCAAATCTCAAATCTCAAAGCGAAAGCTCTAAAGCGACACTCAAACAGCGACAATAAAAACAGACTCTGCCT
>NZ_JAUBSD010000011.1:0-46720 GCF_036704575.1 Microcoleus sp. K5-D4 | reverse complement strand
CAATCTCAAATCTCAAATCTCAAAGCGAAAGCTCTAAAGCGACACTCAAACAGCGACAATAAAAACAGACTCTGCCTCAGAAATCTCCCTCTCTTTTGCCTCAAGTCCCCCATAAACCTCTTGTTTGGATGTTATTTCTAGCCCCCAGTACCCCCTCTGAACTCAATCTAAAATCTAAAATTTAAAATCGATTGTTCGATCGCCCACTAAAGCCTCTTGGCTCAATCTCAAATCTCAAATCTCAAAGCGGAAGCTCTAAAGCGACACTCAAACAGCGACAATAAAAACAGACTCTGCCTGAGAAATCTTCCTCTCTTCTGCCTCAAGTCCCCCATAAACCTTTTGTTTGGAGGTTATTTCTAGCCCTCAGTACCCCCTCTCAACTCAATCTAAAATCTAAAATCTAAAATTTAAAATCGATTGATCGGAGTGTGATAAAAATCACTGACAGCAGGCAGCCCCTAAATGTAGAAAATGGTGGCGGCCAACAACTAGCTTCAAAACGGGCAGCGGAACCTGTGGCGGTTAAGCTAAAAGAATTGCGGTTCCGTTCAAAACAAATTGGAGTCATCGCTCGTGCGTATTAAGGAGGCTAATTGATGGTGTACGCAGAAAATTGGTCGCAGCCGTCTATCTTGGAGCTAGCGCGATCGGGCAACTTTCAAGCCCTGAATTACTGGATTGACAGCTTGCTGCGCCCCGAAGGGATTTATGCCCGCGTCGAACAGGCTCAGGCCGGCTGCGTCCAAATCCTCCTAGAATTCCAGCGCGAATTTGCGCCAGAGACTACATTACTCGGGAGCACTCTCCGGGAAGGCCTAGTCAAATTTATTTGCCACCAACTCTGGAGACTCAACTCGCCAGCAGTAGAAGGAGTGCGAATTCACGCGCGCTTAGCTGGGGATGCAGACATTCTCTGGAAACAGTCAGTACGAATTGTCACTCCGGCAAACCGCCAGCGGCGGCGTTACCGTTCCCTACCGGTCGTGGATTGGGTTAAATTTAAAACGTATCGTTCTCTGCTGCTAGTGGGATCGGCACTTGCATCATTTATTTTAGGGTGTTGGGTCAGCTACCACGAAGCTCTCACCCTGCAGTCAGTATCTCCAGTATCCGGGTACCAGCAAGCTGCGGTAATGTCGGGGCCGCCTCCAAAACGTGCGGATACGGTGCAAGCGGCCTTAGAAGTGGTACCAGTAGTACAGCAAAAGCAAGTTGCTAATCGTTACGACCCAACAGTAACGCTGATGTTCGGAGGAAATGTGAATCTATCGGATGCGCTCGGAGCATCTGCTGCCAACGATCACCAATGGGCTTTCGCCAATATGGACGAGTACCGGCAAGCAGATGTGGCGATGGTTAACTTAGAAAACTCCCTGACTCGCTCTACATTGGGCTCTGCCAAAAAACAATTAAATTTTAAAGCCGATCCAGAATCGGTGAAAGTATTAACAGCCGGAGGAGTGGATATTGTCAATCTGGCAAATAGCCGCGCTATGGATTACGAGGAACCTGGGCTGGTGGAGACTATGAATACTCTAGATAGTAGTGGGATTCAACACCTGGGAGCCGGCAGAGATATTAAACAAGCGAGGCGTCCAGATATTATTGAAGTTAAGGGTCAGCGAATTGCCTACCTCGGTTATTACGATGCCGAGCTTAACGTCGCCGACCAAGGGAAAGCGGGCACTAACCCCCGCCGCAACAATCGCGTGGCCGAGGATATTCGAGCTCTTAGGGGTCAGGTAGACTGGATTATTGTTAATTACCACTGGGGAGTCGAATTGGCAGATTATCCGGGGGACTGGCAGATTGATTTGGCTCGGTTCACGATCGACCAAGGAGCTGATTTGGTAGTGGGACACCATCCCCAAGTATTGCAAGGTGCAGAAATTTACAAGGGCCGTCCGATAGTTTACTCGCTAGGTAATTTTATATTCGGCGGGAATGCTCGCAGGGATTACGATACCGCAGTCCTGAAAGTATCGCTCAAAGACAGGAATATGAAGGTAGAGTTTCTGCCTGTGGAGGTGAAAAAGTTTCAGCCGAAGGTGGTGAAGGGAGCCGCAGCCGATCGCATCCTCAAACGTGTCGAGCAAATTTCTAGTATTTTCGATCGACCGATGCAATCTTCTGTAGTTCTCGATGCCCTAGTCCAGCCAGGAGCGGCATCAAAAACTCCAAATTCTCCATTGCCCGGAGCAGCACAGAGCGGTACATACCAGCCCGGGCGAGGTTCCGGGGGAACCTCCGGTGAAAGCACTCAGCAAGGGCCCGGACAACCCAAGCCTACTTTGATTTTGCCGGCTTTGCCGGCTGCGCCCCAACAGCCGGACAACTCCTCATTTTTCCCGAACGGGACGGGGCCTGCAATTGAATCAAACCCACCTCCGAATCAAAATTTGCCGCCGCGCATCTACCCCACTCAACCTCAAAATCCCAGCCGGGAACCAGAGCCGTTTACAAAAGAGCCATTCATCAAAGAGCCGTTTATTTCGCCCCCTTCTCCCAGTCAAGGAGCAGTGCCGAGTCCCCAAAGCTCTCTTCCCCCCACTCGGGCTGTATCTTTTGAAGTCGCACTCAAAGGGCAGCCGACCTCAGCGATCGTACCAACTACCCGCAGCAACCGCTCCAAACAGCCGATCGCCCTGCCTCCCATAGCTGGGAGCATTGGTTAGCCGGTGAGGGCGGGAGCGAGGATGCAGGGGGAGGATAGGGGTGGTAATGGGTGAACATCAAGATACTAGCGACCAATTATTAACGATCGATTTACTGACAACCAATGATCAATGACCTACTACCGATGACAAATGTGTTTGCGATCGCGCTCAAGCAAAAGCAGTACAAAACCTATATCCTCTCCGACGAAACGGCTAACTCTACTCTAGAAGTTGTGCCGGAACGGGGCGGTATTGCCACTAGCTGGCTGGTTGAAGGCAAAGAAATCTTCTACTGGGACGCGGAACGGTTCGCCAATCCCGATCTAACTGTACGTGGCGGGATTCCCATCCTGTTTCCCATCTGCAGCAATCTCCCCGAGAATACATACACCCACAAGGGAGTCGAGCGTAAGCTCAAACAGCACGGCTTTGCTCGAGACTTGCCTTGGACAATAGGTGAACAAGTTACGGAGGGTTGCGCCGCTCTTACGCTGATTCTCGATAGCTGCGACAAGACGCTGGCTGTTTATCCCTTTGATTTCCAACTAGCCTTCACTTATCAGATTAAAGGCAATTCTTTGGAAATTTTTCAGCGATACACCAATCTGTCTGCCGAACCCATGCCGTTTTCTAGTGGTTTGCACCCCTACTTTTTGGCGACGGACAAATCTAAGCTCCGCTTTGAGATTCCGGGGATGCAGTACAGAGATCAGAACACCCATGAAAAGGGTTACTTCACCGGGGTTTTTGACGAGACGCTGGATGAAATTGATGTTTCCTTTGACGAGCTCACTGGTCTTGCTGCTACTGTCACTGACGCGGCGAGCGGCTTGCGGCTCACCCTCAGTTACAACTCCAGCTATGGGAAGTTGGTTTTCTGGATGGTGAAGGGCAAGGATTTTTACTGTTTGGAACCTTGGACTGCTCCTCGAAATGCCCTCAACACTGGCGAACACTTGATTTATTTGCAGCCGGGAGCGACTTGCGAGATGCTGGTTCGCATGACTGCAAATTTTATTTAAAAAACACTTGCTATTTCAAATGAGGGGTGCTACTATTAGAAATTGTGTGCGGTAACAATGTTTTCGCGGGTCGCTAGCTCAGCGGTAGAGCATTCGGCTTTTAACCGATTGGTCTCGGGTTCAAATCCCGGGCGACCCATAAAAATTTGTGAGTTAAGAATTTTGAGTTTTGAGCTGAATGCTCGGAACTCAAAATTTTGTTTTTTGAACTTTTAAGTAAATCTGGAAAGATAGTGCGCGATCTGTGGCAAATTGTCTTAATATTATCGTAAGAATTGAGCTTGTCCAAAATTCACTGCCAAAAAATCACAAATAATTAGGAGGAATATCTATGGCGCTTGTACCTATGCGATTGCTGCTCGACCACGCGGCTGAAAATGGTTACGGCCTACCGGCTTACAACGTCAACAACATGGAGCAAATCCAAGCGATCATGCGCGCTGCTGACGAAACCAACAGCCCTGTGATTCTGCAAGCTTCTCGCGGCGCTCGCTCCTACGCTGGCGAAAATTTCCTGCGCCACTTGATTTTGGCAGCAGTTGAAACCTATCCTCACATTCCCATTTCCATGCACCAAGACCACGGCAATGCCCCTGGCACTTGCTATTCTGCCATGCGCCAAGGTTTTACCAGCGTGATGATGGACGGTTCTCTGGAAGCGGATGCTAAGACTCCCGCCAGCTACGAGTACAACGTTCAAGTTACTCGCGATGTGGTGAATGTTGCTCATTCGATCGGCGTTAGCGTTGAAGGCGAACTGGGTTGTTTGGGTTCTCTGGAAACAGGGATGGGCGAAGCAGAAGACGGCCACGGCTTTGAAGGTGCGCTTTCTCACGATCAGTTGCTGACAGATCCTGAACAAGCTGTGGATTTCGTTGAGCAAACCGGCGTTGATGCTCTAGCAGTCGCGATCGGCACTTCTCACGGCGCTTACAAGTTCACTCGCAAGCCGACTGGCGAAATTTTGGCAATCAGCCGCATTGAAGAAATTCACCGCCGCTTGCCGAATACTCACTTGGTAATGCACGGTTCTTCTTCTGTGCCCCAAGAATTGCTGGAAATTATCAACAGCAACGGCGGCAAAATCCGCGAAACCTACGGCGTACCTGTGGAAGAAATCCAAAAGGGCATCAAGTGCGGCGTTCGCAAGATCAATATCGATACTGACAACCGTTTGGCGATTACTGCTGCGGTGCGCGAAGCTTTGTTTGCCAAGCCCGATGAGTTTGACCCCCGCCACTTCTTGAAGCCGTCGATCAAGTATATGCAGAAGGTTTGTAGCGATCGCTATAACTCTTTCGGTTGCGCTGGTCACGGTACAAAGATTAAGCAAGTGTCTTTGGACGATTTTGCAGCTAAGTATGCTAAGGGCGAATTGAGCTCTTCTGCTAAGAAGACTGTCGCTGTTTAAGAATTTTAGGTTTTAGATTTTAGATTTGTCTGAAGTCTAAAGTTAGGATTGCCGGGTAGCTTTGAAGTTGCCCGGTTTTTGTTTGTGCGATTTTATGTATTTAGTTACTGGGCGATTGAAATCGCTACTATACAAACTAAGTCTGCCTCCGCAGACTAAAGAATAAACGAGGCATTAAGGTGACAAAGTAGGGCGCACAACACGAATCAGTTTACCTTCTAAAGGTTCTGCGGCGACGATCGCAGTGTGGATTCGGTTAGCCAGCGTTTCCCAATTGCGATCGTTCGTACAGGCAATAATACCAGCATGAAGGGGCTGTATGCGGTGCAGCCGAAAGAAATCTTTACGGTTTTCGGTAAGGACGGCACGTTTTTCGCTACTAGCAAAAGCTAAAACATCGGGATCAGGAATTTTCTGATTCGCTCTGCCTGCTTCTTGGACAGTCAAAACATCGTGTCCTAAAGCTCTCAGTAATTCTACAACAGGATAGGGGTATTGCTCATCGGCATAAAGACGTGCCATCGGCTACAAATCCTCGTCCATCACTTCATCGTTTTCCCGAATTTCTGTTTCAATTTCATCGGAGAAAGCTTCAGCATAGGCCCAAGCGTTAGCAATATCAGTAGCAGAGAGTAATCGATAGCTTGTGAGTAAGTCAGCTTCGCTATAGCCAATACGACGAGCTTCTACAAGTCCCCAAACGGTGATGCGAGTTCCAGCAATGCAAGCACTCCCGCCACAGATATCAGGCGTTTTTTCTATACCGCGCCAAGGAGTGATTTTGCCTTGAGTGAGGAGTTGAACGACTTGAGCTTTTTCGTCGTCAGAGAGTGCCAGGAGTTGAGGCTCTAATTCTTTCAGCGTCATGACAAACAATGGAATTGCGACTACCGATCATTCTATCGAACCGATCGCCCTATTTACCCGATCGCCCATTGCCACTTCTAGTAATTTGGGTGAAGCGCGACAATGTAAGCAATGGTTGTATAAATTACACTATATGGGCGATCGCATATTGCCTCAGTACAGGTGAAATCGTGTAAAAATTTGCTTGTTGTGCTATCAAGCAGCGTCGCGATAGAGATTGCAGCGCATTTAGCAAATCGGAAGCCGGAATTCTGTCATTTTCTAGCAATTTTGCCCGGTTGATGGGCTGGCTTTCTTTCGCTAACAATGAGATTACTTGTTTTTCCAGTTCGGATAGGCGATCGAACTGCTGCTGTAAAACATCTTTCAAATCTTCGGGCAACAATATAATATCATTTGGTAATAGCTCTGTCACGCCTCCTCCCAAGTCTTGAATCAGAGTCGCCACGCTTTTTAACCATAGGGGATTGCCTTGGTAGCGATGAATGAGTGCTTCACTGTTGTCGCTTTCTTCTAACCCATAATCTCTGAGTATTTCCTGTCCGGCTGCGATGTCTAAACCTTTGAGTTGCAAGGTACGAATGGCAGTATTTGGGTTTTTAACTTGAGTCACTTCTCTGGGTTGTTCCCAACCGACTAACATCAAGCAGCTTTGATGGGATAATTTTTCTATTTGTTTGAATAAAGAGCGATATTCTTCGCATTCAGTTTTATATTTTCCAGCCAATTCCCCGCTACAGAAAAGGTTTTGAACGTCATCTAAGATTATTAAACAGCGATGGTTTTGTAAATACTTAATCAGCGGTAAGCGTTTCTGGTTTGTTGGGGATGAATCTTGTTTTTCTGAATTTTAAAAAAGCTGTATTAGGTTAGATTGGAATTTATCTATGGTGGGGAATTCGTCTAGTGTGTGCCAAACTGCGTACTCAAACTCGTCTTTGATTTGTTGTACGAGTTGGACTGCTAAGGTGGTTTTGCCGATACCGCTGATGCCGGTGAGGGTGATGAGGCGACAGCGTTGTTGTAGAATCCATGTGGTGAGGGTTTGGAGTTCGAGGGGGCGATCAAAGAAATCACCCAACTCTGGCATTTCGCTTAAATCTTGATGTAGAGTTTTGGTTTGTTTTGGGTTAGCTGTTTCCTGATTTGGTGGGTGTGAGTTTGGGATATTTGGCGGGTGTCTAGCTTCTCCACAGATGTTAAAACTACCGCTCACTACAACGTCTTGTGCAAAGTTTACAACATTAGAGTTTTGTAACCTCTCTATTGCTGAGCGAACATTCGATTTACTAACATCTTCTCCTAACTCCTGTGAAAGTATCTGCCATAATTCCGATCCGATTTCCCTGATGCGACTTTCAGAACAGTCAAAATCTTTTGCTATTTCTTTGTATGTCTCGCGTTGTAGAGTTCCCCGCAGTACCGCTGCTTGTAAATCGTCAAGGTGCTGACCTGTTTTCTCGAAAACTATGCGATCGGCGACATTTAACATTTCTTTAAGATTCATCTGGCAGGGAGATGCGAGAGTTTTGTGTATTGTAGCTCACAACTGCCAACATTTTCGTACATTTTCGTACATTGTTGTACAAACTTAGATTAAAGTTAAAGTTAAAGCGAGGGAGAAGTGGTGGCAAAATAGAACATTTTTGGGATAGACAAACCTTGAATTTATTAAGGATAATGGAACAAGTATTAAAAGAATAAATTAATTTATGAAGTGGGAAGATTTGGCCAGTAAAGCAGGTGAAGAAGTGGTAGAAAATGTAGTAGAAAAAAATCTGGGAATTAATGGAAATACAGTCAGAACAGTCAAAGCGGTTGCAGAAACTGGTGCTGCGGTAGGCGCGGCTGCGAGTGCTGCTACAGGATTGACTGTAGCAGCAACTTCAGGAGCAGGAATTACTTCTGGTCTAGCTGCGGCAGGTGGTGTGGTTGGTGGTGGTATGGCGGCGGCTCCTGCGGTATTAGCAGCGGGGCCAGCTTATCTGGGGGCAAAAATAATGAATGAAACTTTGTTCAAAGAGCAATCGAACTTGTCTGAGGAAGAGAATGATGCTCGTGCAGCGGCAAGAACAGCTACAAATATTGGGGCTGCTGCTGGTCTAGTTGGTGCTGGTGCTGTAACGGTAGCTGGCGGTGCCTCTGGTGCTGCAATTATGGGCACCCTTGCTGGTATCGGTGGCGTTGTCGGGGGAGGCGCAATTGCTGGTACTGCCATAGTTGCTGCTGCACCTGTTGCTGCGGCGGCTGCTGTTGGATACGGAATATATAAACTGTTTGGAGGTAAAGGGTAAAGATAGTTAGTTCAGTTTGAATTGGTAGGTTGGGTTTCCTGTTGCAACCCAACCTTCATCAGCGTTTAGTCTGGCTTTAGTATTTCCTCGCACCTCGCAGCAAATATCAGAAAACTGCCAGCGATTGAAAAGGTAAGCTTGGCTATCTATATGCAGCAAATATTACAGCGTTGGGTTATAGATTCTGTTTCGTAGCTTTGGAGTATACGGATGTTTGGTTGGCTATCTGAACTATTTAATTGGTTTTTCAGACTATGGAATCGGTTGGATGATAAAACGAAAGGTAAAATTATAGAGGAAGTTGTCAAGTCATTTGAAAAGCTGCTTCGTGCTTTTTATGGTTCGTGGAAAAATCGGCATACCAAGTGAGAATAAGTGATGAGTAATTTTAAGGAACTTATGGATGAGATTGAACAATTACCTACTCAATCAGTGATGAGTAATTTTAAGGAATTTATGGATGAGATTAAGCAATCACCTACTCAGTCACTGCCAGAATCTGATTTAACTCTCCCATCCCTTCAAATGGCTTTAACAGCAGGAACTTTCCTTATGTTGACGCCCTTCTCATTTTCAAATAATGAAAAGCAAAAATTCTCAGAAGAGGTGTCGAATTTAATCCAGAATCAATTTTTTTTATCTGACTTCAGCAATCAAATTGGTGAACCTTTGGAGCAGGAATCTGAAGATGACTTCGTGAAACGCGGTAGCAATAGGTTAAGAGAGATGCTTTATGATAGATTTGGCATCAAAGGTTGAATGGATATAATGTTCAGGTCTGTCGAAGTAGTCGCAGCATAACTTAGTGCGATCACAGCTCTTGTAGGTTGAGTTGAAGCTTGTGTTCACCTACCTCTTTTTCCAGTTACAATTTTATCCCTTTGCAGCATTTCAAAGTGCGCTGATTGCACGGATAGTGATCGCACATAATCATCATCCCTAATTTGCGATCGACCTCCGGCATCAATTCTCCACAAAGCATCCGGCTGAAATTCGTTATCTGCGTTCAAGCGCACAGTAGCATGGTCGCCCCATTCCACCCAGCCAACCTCTAATTTGATTGTGTGGTTCGCCGTGACTTCTGAATCTTACGGATAATGCCACATAAAATATTTTTCAATCTATTCAGTTAGCGATAAAAATTCAAGTAAACATAGCATCGCGGAGGCGAGTTTTGCCGCACTAAACTCGCTCCTAATATCAAATTTTAACTAAATCCGCCCCTTAAACCTTCTGCTTCTTCCTTCGCGTCTTTCGCGTCTTCGCGGTTCATTTCTAACGCAAATACTCAATCCAAGCCGGCAAAACCTCCGGCGAACCGTACCACTTCCCCGGAGAACGAGGCGAATGCCAAACCCCCTCCAACACCAAATTTTCTGCCCCGTCCAAAACAGCAGCTTCCACCGGCGTAATTCCATCTCCCCAAGTTTCGCCCTTCCCCACAGTCAACTCGTAACTTTTATAAGCCAGCCAAGTTCCAAAACCGCGCTTGCCAAAAACAGCCTTCCCAGCAGCGCACACGTAGCGCACCTGCGGGTGAAAAGCCCCCGGATAGTGAATTTTGACAAAATCTAGATTTTTGCGCGTCCAGCGCTCTTGAGAGACGTGCGGCGTGCCTAAAGTGATTAAAGTATTCACATAAGGGTGAGCTTCCCACAAACCCGCGTCCTCAAGCACGTCGCCGTGAATCGTGTAAGGCTTTTCGCCCAAATAGATGCGAGAAATCCAGCCGCCAGCGGAATGACCGACGAGATTGATCTGGGGAACGCCGTATTGCTGTAACATTTGTTTGACTGTGCGATCGAGCTGTCGCAAAATTGGCACCATCGACCGCCCGCCAAAAGTTGGCAACCAATCTCCCTTGCCCAGAGGAACTGTTACTGTTGGGAAACCTCGATCGACCAGAGACTTTTCTAATTCGCGATAGTCGGAAGCAGCAGCAAAATATCCTGGTAAAATCACGGTTGGTAATGGCATTGTCAATTTTAAATTTTAGATTTTAGATTTTAGATTTTGCGGCCGGAGTGCTACGATCGGTTTTTCAAGTTCAAAGACGCTTGCCGAAGCATCCTTTGGATTGCTAACATCTGCCGCTCGTTAAACCTTTTGCTTAGGGAATATCTACTTCTATGGCTCGCGAGCCGATTCAAACATGGTATTTTACCCTAGTTGTCGTTCACTTAGAAGACCGTTTTCTACTTGTACAAGAGCGCAAGTACGAGCAGCAGTGGTATCTCCCAGCAGGGCGAGTGGAAAAAGGGGAGACTTTGCTCGAAGCTGCTATGCGTAATACCCTTGAGGAAGCAGGCATTTCCATCATCGTTGAGGGAATTCTCCGGGTAGAACACACAGTGATGCCTAAAGGCAATGTGCGCCTCCGAGTCATTTTTGTGGCTCGTCCCCAAGATAAGACGCCGCCTAAGAGTAAGCCGGATGAGCATACTTTGTGCGCGGGCTGGTATTCTCTCAAGGAATTAGACCAGTTGTCTCTACGGGGAGAGGAAGTTCGAGAAATGTTTCAATATATGGCAAGCGGCGCTCCAATTTACCCCATCGACTTGCTCACCATCGAGGGAGCTCCTTTTAAAAATTACCGCTATCGCTGGTGAATCAAGGGGCTTTTGAGATTGCCGCCACAGCCTCCGCGTACAACGCGCACCAACTCGATCAGTTTTGAGTTTTTTGATCTCGTAACCGAATTGGAAACGCCGATCAATCCGTTGGCTTGATCGTGTGTAATGAAATAATTAGGCCCCTGAACCCGAAAAAAGACGGTATAGCAACGGCGCAGTCTGTTTTTTCCATCGCCCCAGTCCGGCCCGTCTGAGGCCCGGCTCACCATTCTCAACAATATCTGATAAACCGCGTATAGGATTCGGCCAAAGGGATTAGGCAAGAAAAACAATGGTTTGAGCAATTAACAACGTCTTCACCCTATTAGGGGCTGCTATACAAGCGTGGAACCAGGCAAAAAACCGGGTTTCTAGGCTTGAGTGCTTGATGTGAGGGTCGCGAAATCTCAATAAAAGTCGATCGGGCAATTTCGATACCGACCGTGCTAAAATTATACCTTTGAATTCTCCAACAGCAACTTTTAAAATCACTCAAAAAAAATATCAATTAATAACTATTAACTTCCAATTCCCAATTATCAATTCTCAATTACCAATTACCAATTCCCCATTCCCCATAGTCATGACTGACTCTTCCTCCCTAGCCAACACCCTTTCCGAACCGCTGCGCCAGCCTTTTTGGTGGGCAGCCCTAGCTTCTGTCAGCCTTCACGGAGTGCTCGGAGTAAGTGCCCCAACGCTCTCAAGCATACTTTATGGTGGAAATTCCTCAAACAATATTCCCGGTTCTGTCGGCTTGGTAGAACTAACTCCCGCAGAAGCCGGTCGCCTGCCACAAACCATACCACCGCGCGCGTCTAATACGCGATTTACGCCATTTTCGATCGCACCAGTTCCCCTTCGACCCGGGCCAAAGTTAGCCCCGCCCTTGCCCCCCGCACCGGATACCATCAACTTGCCCGCCATGCCGCCGGGAATGCCGCCTCCTGGATTCTTTTCCCCTCTGCCTTATCCCTCTCTCCCGCCGTTAACGGCCCCAACAGCCCCGCCACCTCCCAAAACTCCATCCCCAACAGTCAGAGCCCCCTCCCAGCCAATACCCACTTTCGTCCCACCCGTACCTCCCAGCGGTTTCCTTTTCCCACCCTTACCTGGTAATTTTGATCGCAATATCCCGCCACCACCATCGCTGCCAGAAGCGCCCCAGCTTCCCGGCGGCGGCTCGGAAGATGAAGCAGAGGCGCTCAAAAAGATCATAGCCAATAGAGGCGGACTTCCACTATTTCCCGACGGAGCTCCAGTCTTTACCCCGGAATTCCCAATTGCCGGCAGGAATGTGGGACCCGATGGAGTACCAAAATTGACTCAAAAAGATCCCAATAAAAGAAATCTCATCGCAGAAACTCAGTCCGGCCAACCGGGTTCAAACTTACCCACCGACAAAGAGGCACTACTTGCGGCTGCACAGACCTATGTTGCTTTGTTTGAGAAATTCAAAAAGGCTTATCCTGACTTGGAAATGACGAACCCGACTCCTGTGAACGTCCCTTATCCCGTAACAGCTTGTTCGCAAAAACTCCAAGGAAGAGCAGTTTTTGGAGCAGTTGTCAGCCCTCAAGGCTTGCTCAAGGCAGAGCCACAGTCGATCGTCCCCACGGGTTACGGTATTCTCGATAATGCGGCTAAAATTGCGATTATTAGCCCTTCTCTAACATTTGAAGCAGCCAGCACGCACAAGCTTTACCAACTGGCTATCGATTTTAAGTACGACGAAAAAGTTTGCAGTGGCATTCCTGTCACCCCAACCAGGCCCAACCCACCAGGCCAGCAGCAGCCAGCGCCCGCCCCGACAGCCCCCAGCAGACCAACAGGCCAGCCGCCATCTCCAGCGCCTACAGAAGTCAAGCCGCAGTTTGAGAAGCCGCCGGCCCCGTCGAACAAACCGCAGCCAGGGGCCCAACCGTCGCCGTCGGCACCCAAGCCTGCAGCTAAACCGTCGCCCTCGCCTGAACAAAAACCAGCCGCCGAACAGTCGCCTTCTCCTCAACCGCAACCCGCCGAAGAGTCCCCGCAGCCGGAAGCAGCGCCATCTCCTGCAGCCGAAGAGTCCCCGCAGCCGGAAGCAGCGCCATCTCCTGCAGCCGAAGAGTCCCCGCAGCCCGAAGCTGCACCATCTCCTGCCCCGGAAGTGTCGCCGTCGCCGGAAGCTGCGCCATCTCCTGCAGCCGAAGTGTCGCCATCTCCTGCCCCGGAAGTGTCGCCCTCGCCGGAAGCAGCGCCATCTCCTGCAGCTACCGAAAATTAATTGGGCATCGGTAATTGGCAATCCGGTAGGGGAATGGGTAATATCCAATCTGCTTGCTTGACTATTGTGAGTTAGTAGTTAGTAGCGTGCGTCAGCTTGAATATGTGTTGCTTCTCAAACTAATTTCTCCTTGCTGACGCACCCTACTTTATCCACTAAGAATGAAGGTGTTTTTCGTCCCCCCGACCAGGCTTTGGACGATTGAAGTTGTGACTGCAAAGCTAATTACCTATTCCCATTAACCTCTCAATTGTATTGAACTTTATACATTTGAAATAAGTCGCCGCTTTGCTTTTTTACTACCTTAGCGCCCGCAGCTTTAATCATTTTTTCCCAATCTTCAATTGTCTCTAAAAATACTTCGCCGGCTCGATAAGTTTCCAAAATTGCCCAATCTTCTGCTAGAGGAGCATCGGGGTTGAGGACATCAAAAACAAAATGACCGCCCGGTTTTAGTACCCGCTTTACTTCTCCCATCACAATACTCCAATAGTCTATGGGATAGTAACAGCTAAAGCCTGTAGCGAGGCATAAATCGAACTGAGCCTCCTCGTAATTTAACTGGTGGGCGGGAGCCCATTCTACGCCTTTGAACAGCTTAGAATTGAGCTGAGGGCCGCGAGCGTTTAAGGCGTCTCGCGCTGCGCTGCTGATTTCTTGACCGTAAAAATATGCCTCCCAATCCCGCCAAGGGTAGATCAGAAAGCTGACTCCGCAGCCAATGTCTAAACAGCGCTGATTTTTTTGAGGTTTGGCAATTTTCCAGAAGGGAGAAACTGTTTTTTCTTGGAGAGTTCCTGCAACAGATTCTAGGAAAATCGGCATTGCTTCGACTTCTTCGGGTAGGGCGAAAGCTTCTCCCCGGTATTCGCGATCGAATCGAGAAGCGACTTGCGACAGTAAAACTTGCCAGCTATCTGATTTTCCTTTAGCAAACCAAGTCTGCTCCTGACCCGCTACTGGGCGATCGGACTTTTTAGACATTCTTGAATTACCTTTTAGAAGCTTTGAGAGCTTTTGTAAAGTTTTGGCGGTAAGGCTTATTAAAAATTAATGCGGGCCAGAGCAGCGAGAGCTTCAGGCGATTTGTAAAACTTCTGTCGAAGTTAGTGCGATCGAAACCATTCCAAAATTTCCAAATACCGCCACCGTAAGCGATCAGCAATGCCAAGCTAATTAACGTACTCATTTAAAAAACCCCTAAGCAATGGATAGGATTTTGGGTCAGCTAGTCAAAGCGCTACCCTTAATCTATCATTTATCAGACGCCAAGGCGCAGTGATAGCTGTAGTAATTCCACCTTCAGAAAGAGACTTCAAAATCCCCGCTTGCCACAAACTTAAAAATAACACCCCCGAAATAGCTTTCACCGAGCAAGCAAGAAGGCACTTCTGTCAAAAGTCGAGCATTCTGAGGACTTATACGATTGAAGAATTAAAGAATTGGGAATGACTGATGACAGAAGGGTTTCGAGCACGGGCCTACAGTTGCATTCTTTTTTTGAACTGGTATTACCCAACATCCCCTACAAATCCGAGCTCGACCGGGGGATTGGTGCGATGCTGCAAGTTCTAATTCGGTTGAAATCGGTTGCTGTTGGGGGACGGCCTGGCCAAACGGGATTTACCAGACGTGTCACTACTCGAAGATATTTAAGTAAGAACTGATTGCTGGTGGCCGACGAATTACAGCAGGCAAACTTTTTCTAGCGGACAATAGCGGTAGAGAGCTTTCTAAGCAAGGAGGATTTTATGCGTGCAGTGCTGATGGCTGGGGGATCGGGAACGAGGCTCAGACCCCTGACGTGCGATTTGCCCAAACCGATGGTGCCGATTCTTAATCGCCCGATCGCAGAACACATTATTAATTTGCTAAAAAGGCATCAGATTACGGAAATTATTGCGACGCTGCACTACCTTCCCGATGTCATGCGCGAATATTTTACTGACGGGACAGAGTTTGGCGTTCAAATGACTTACGCTGTGGAGGAAGACCAACCGCTGGGTACGGCTGGTTGCGTCAAAAATATTGCTGAACTGCTCGATCGCACTTTTCTGGTCATCAGCGGCGACAGCATCACAGATTTCGACTTAACCGCAGCGATCAAATTTCACCGCACTCAGCAATCCAAAGCCACGTTAATTTTAACTCGCGTTCCCAACCCGATGGAATTCGGGGTCGTGATTACCGAGGAAAATTACCGCATCAGCCGCTTTCTGGAAAAGCCTTCTAGCAGCGAAATTTTCTCCGATACTATCAATACCGGCATTTATATTTTAGAACCCGAAGTCTTGGATTACCTGCCGGTAAATCAGGAGTGCGACTTCTCGAAAGACTTGTTTCCCCTGCTACTGGAAAAAAATGAGCCGATGTACGGCTACATCGCCGAGGGTTACTGGTGCGATGTCGGCCAGCTAGATGTTTACCGGGAATCTCAGTACGACGCGCTGCGGGGAAAGGTCAAACTGGATTTGAGCTACTACAACGAAGTTCGATCGGGAATTTGGGTAGGTCAGAATACTTTTATTGACGATAGCGCGATCATCGAAGTACCGGCCATGATCGGCAACAATTGCCGAATTGGAGCCCGAGTTAAAATCGATGCCGGTACAGTGATCGGAGATAACGTGACAGTCGGGGCCGACGCCAACCTCAAACGTCCCATCGTCTGGAACGGAGCAATTGTCGGTGAAGACGCTCATCTTAGGGCCTGCGTGATTTGCCGGAGTACCCGCGTAGACAGGCGCGCTCACGTCCTCGAAGGTGCTGTCGTCGGTTCAATGTCCATCGTGGGAGAAGAAGCACAAGTGGGGCCAAGTGTGCGCGTCTGGCCGAGCAAAAATATTGAATCCGGCGCTCTGTTAAATCAAAATTTAATTTGGGGAGAACAAGCTAAGCGGAATTTGTTCGGTCAGCGTGGCGTTCAAGGACTGGCAAATGTGGATGTTACCCCGGAATTTGCGGTGAAATTGGGCGCGGCTTACGGCTCGACTTTGAAACCCGGGACTTCGGTATCGGTTTCTCGCGACCAGCGGAGCATTTCGCGGATGGTTTCGAGGTCTTTGATTGCGGGTTTGATGTCGGTGGGAATTAATGTGATCAATTTGGAATCGACGGCAATTCCGATCGCGCGCACGGTTTCGTCTACGATATCAATCGCCGGCGGCATTCATGTTCGCATTTCGCCCGATCGCTCCGACCACATTTTAATTGAATTCTTCGATATCAAAGGCATCAATATTACTAAAGGAGCTGAGAAAAAAATCGAGGGAGCTTATTTTAAGGAAGATTTGCGGCGAGCTCTAATTCCCGAAATTGGAGAGATGACGTACTTTAACCAAGCTCTCGATGTTTACAACCGCATTTTTGAGCGCCAGATGAATGTTGAGGCAATACGCTACAGCAATACTAAGGTGGTAATCGATTACGTTTACGCGGTTTCTGGAGCAATTTTGCCCCAAATGCTTGCCAAGTTCGGTTGCGATGCGGTGGTACTCAATGCCAGTCTCAAGCAGACTTCTCTCAGCAACGGGGAACGGGAATATTTGCTTGACCAACTCGGCCGGGTGGTTAAAGCACTCAGCGCTAATTTTGGAGTGCAGGTATCGGCTAACGGCGAACAGCTCATTTTGGTAGATGAGTCTGGGATTGCGATTCGTGGGGAAATGCTGACGGCGTTGATGGTAAATTTGATGCTGACTTCTCATCCCAAAGGTACAGTAGTAGTGCCGGTGCACGCGTCTTCTGCGGTGGAGGCGATCGCCCGACGCTATCAAAGCCAGGTAATCCGCACGAAGGCGAACCCAACTGCTTTGATGGAAGCCGCTAACAGGAACCCGAATGTGGTTTTGGGCGGCAGCGGCCTTATGGGTTTTATTTTCCCGCAGTTGCATCCCGGATTTGACGGAATGTTCTGCATTGCTAAAGTGATAGAAATGATGACGATTCAGGAGCGATCGCTCGGACAGATCAAGGCGGAACTTCCCCGCATCACCCACCGCAGTTACAGCGTCCGCTGTCCTTGGACTATCAAGGGTTCGCTGATGCGACATTTAGTAGAAACTCATTCGCCCGATCGTCTAGAATTATTAGATGGAGTGAAGATTTTTAACTACAGCGACGACAATTGGGTATTAGTTTTACCCGATGCTAGTGAACCGACCGTTCATATCTTCGCCAACAGTGAGGATCGAGATTGGGTATCTGAAACGTTGAAGGAGTACCGTGCCCTCGTTCACGATTTTGTCAGTCAAGCCGAGGCGGCGGTTCTCCAAGATAAATTTGGTAACGTGTAATGCGTAATCGGTGACAACTAATAGCGAATAGCCCAGAAAAATCAGTAATCACCAATTACAAATTTGCAATTGGCAATTCCCAAAAGCAAGACGCACAAGTCATCGGTACACGGATAGCTATTTTTTCCTTCTTCCTTCTTCTTTCTTCCTTCAACATCCAATTCCCAATTACGCACAGATAACAGATGAATAGCTGCATTTTGATGGCGGAAATAATTCAACAACCGCAACTCCGTTATACTCCTGACAATCAACTTCAAATCGCTGAGATGTTGGTGCAGTTTCCCGGCCCAAAACCAGAAGATCCGCCCGAACATTTGAAAGTGATAGGATGGGGAAATTTTGCTCAAGAAATTCACGAGAAATATCACGAGGGCGATCGCGTGATTATTGAGGGGCGGTTGAGCATGAATACGATCGAAAGAGATGGTATTAAAGAAAAGCGCGCTGAACTGACAGCTCAAAGGATTTACAGTGTCGGCGCCGATGCAATGAGTTCGGCTCCCCCAACTAGAACCGCCCCGGAACCTGCTCAAATTCGCGACAGTGCCCCGGCTAATGTGCCGAGCAATGTAGTTCCTTTAGGCTCGCGGAACCGCAGTTCTAACACCGCTCCAGGTGGCGCTAACCGCACGTCTAGTTCGGATTGGAACTCGCATCAGTCTTCTAATTCTGAGTCCGATCGCCCGTCGGGTTCGTCTAACGAACCGGAAAATCCCGATTACGATCCGATTCCGTTTTAAAAATTAGGGTGCATCACTTTACGAGCGATCGCAAAACTTCGCCGTTCGATCGAAAGTGACGCACCTTAATTTAAGGGCGATTCCCTACAGGATAGCTTCGCACGCGCGTACTTCAGGAAAAAAACGGCGATCCTCTTCGAGGGCTGCGCTAATGACTTTGGCTGAACTACGAGCTAAATTGCAAATTTTACAGCTCGATTGTCACAACTTTTTTCTTGCTTTTTTCGTCGCGCAGCACGACTGTATTGTAGGGTGATGTATCCGTCCCCAGCGGAATTGGCAGCTTAAAGCTGCCGCTCTTATGCTTAAGTTCGCCTAAATCTATGCTTTTCGTTATATTGCCATCTGTTGCCAGATAAGCGGTAAGTTCGCCTTTATAATGTTCAATCAAAAAGTCTCTGAAGAAAACGACTTCCCCACCCTCCTCGGCATCGATAGCAAGGATGACCGTACCGCTAAACGTTGCGCCTTTTTCTTCTTCATCAACCGTCGCCATTTTAATTTCCGAGGGGTCTTGACCGGACATATCTGGCATAAATTTTTTCTCCTGAACTGAGCGCAATAATTAACAAGAATCTTACCTGACGCTAGGGGCGATCGCAAAACTCTTAGGACGTATTTCTGCATCGGTCTTGCTTCTGTCTGAGGTTATAGAAGCCCGCGAGCGCGCATTATACACCAATTACTCTCAATTCTTGAGTCACTAAGTACAGACAGTTAAAATTTTCTATTCTATAATACCCCCAAGTCTCGCAAACACCGCCGCGTTAATTCGATTCGATATTGAGCCTCCTTAGTCTGGAGTTTTTAATTGATTGGGTGGAGAATCAAGCCTGATGTTTCTGATAATTTAAGAGCGATCGCACTTCACTCAAGAAAGGGCGATCGCCCTTAAAGATTATTCTTTCCAGTAACGGGTTAAAATCCGCATTACTTCACCTGCTAGAGGGGACGGTAAAGGCGGACTCCATTCACCAACTTCTGCAAAACCCAAAACGTGCAGCAGATTGATGATGCTTTCCACTCCTTTGGGAATCCCGCAAATCAACAATCGGATCGGTTGCTTTCCGATGGGTGCGTCGGGAATTTCTTCGCGCAGGAGTTCGGGAACTGACTTTGGCTCTGATATCATAAGTTTTAACTACACAAATAGTCGGATAGCGATCGCCCTTGAGTTTTCGAGGCAAAGGGGCGATCGCTTTTCCGTTTGTACATTCTGAGTATAGGTCATTCTTCCAAGTTAGTCAACTGCCAAACTCAAAAAAATACCCGTAGCGGTTAATTAAAGGAGAGTGAAGGTTGCGGGATGGTAACATCAGCTTGCAAAGTCGTGCCCAGTAGTTGAGAATCACCAGTGATCCGTTGGAAATTAGCAGTTGTGATGGCCGAGCGCAACATCAGCAATAAGGAGTTGGCTGCTTTGATAGGAATGCACCCAACTTCCTTTTCTCGACTCAAAACCCGCCGTCGCCTCACGAGAATTGACGAATCGACTCTCAATGCTCTGTGCAAAGCACTAAACTGCCAACCGGGAGATTTAATGGTGTATGAGGAGGAAAATTCCGATCGCACTTAAAAAACCGACTGCGATCGTTAGCAGTAAGGTTGACAGCGACGCACCCTACACATTCGTGAAGCGAAGCTATCCCGTAGGGAATCGCACAATTTCCACTGCAAAAACGCGAGCAAACTCAGCGACAAGGATCGATCGCACTTGATCGACCTCAATTCCGGGGATAAACTGCTCTAAACTGCCAACAGGTTTATCGGGAATTCCGCAAGGTACAATTTGCCCAAAACCTGCGAGATCGGGACAAACATTTAAAGCAAAACCGTGCATCGTAATCCAGCGGCTGACTTTAATGCCGATCGCACCTACCTTGCACCCATCCACCCAAACCCCAGTCATACCGGGAACCCGCGAACCCTTCAACCCCAAAACTTCCAGCACCCCCAGCAGCACTTCCTCCAACTGTCGCAAATACCAGTGCAAATCAGGCTGGTGGCGCCGCAAATTTAAAATTGGATACCCCACCAATTGCCCCGGACAGTGGTAAGTCACCTCGCCGCCCCGCTCAACTCGGTGCAATTCCGGCCCAGTTTGGCTTGGGTCAAATTTCAGAAATTCCAACTTCGCGCCCTGTCCCAAAGTGTATACCGGCGGATGTTCCACCAAAATCAGCACATCTGGCAAATCTGGATTTACCCGACGTTCTTGCACGAGTTTTTGCTGGATTTCCCAAGCTTGGGAGTAGGGCACAAGTCCCCAATCGAGGACTAAGCAGGGTTGTGCATTTAGTTGTTGAGGGATGAGAGGAGAAACCATGCAAAAAATCAATAGTATTTTTACGGAATATTGGCCCAGCTTAAATCAAGAATTGTCAACATATAATAAAAGATTTGGAAGATAAGTGTTTTCCAGAATACATAGTGCTACTGTATAAAATATACCCAAGTTACAGAAGGGAGGGAGCTCTATGAAGCTTGTTATCCAGGGTAAAAATATAGAAATCACCGATGCGATTCGCGAGTACGTCAATCAAAAGGTGGAAAAGGCAGTTAGCCATTTTCAAACTTTGACGACGGAAGTGGACATACATCTATCGGTGGCTCGTAACCCCAGGATCAATCCTAAGCAGACTGCTGAGGTGACAATTTATGCTAACGGCAGCGTGATTCGGGCTGAGGAAAGCACGGAAAGCCTGTATGCCAGCATAGATTTGGTTGCCGACAAGATAGCTCGTCAACTGCGGAAATTTAAGGAAAAACGCCACGACAATAAGACCCAGAGTAGTGCCAAAACGGTTACGGTAGTTGAGGAACATCCTGTAGTAGCGGATCTGATTGGCGATCGAACTCCCGAACTTCCTGCTGAGGTTGTACGGACTAAGTATTTTGCTATGCCTCCAATGACGGTGCAAGAAGCTTTGGAACAATTGCAGATTATCGATCACGATTTCTATATGTTTCGTAATGCGGAAACAGGCGAAATTAACGTACTCTACGAACGCAAGAGTCACAGCGGCTATGGAGTTATCCAACCCCGCCACAGCAACGGTAACGGTAATAGCAAAAATGGCAAAACTGCCGAAAGCGCTACATCTGAAAAATCGAGTGTTGCGAAAAGCTAGATAATTGCTGACTGCTAATTGTTAATGGCTGCAAGTCGTTAGCAAAAAAGGACTAAAGTCCTTACTACGAACCACGAGTTTTTAGTAAGGACTTTAGTCCTTTCTTGGTTTTTTAATATCATGATTCGTAGTAAGGACTTTGCGGAGATTTCCTATAGAAAATGGGTGAGCGTTGCTCCGCCCCCAGATTTAGCTAGATAAATTGCTCTCACCTCTGGCACGCCGTTCGAGAATTGTCACATTCTAGGAGTGCCCGAACTTGGGTCATACGCACGGCGAGGGCTACAAATCAACGTCTTGCAAACCGAACAATATATTGAGTCTGATGTTAGTCCTACTTTCCCCAATATCTCGATTGTCGAACTGGTGAATCAGTACACTCAGCCGAGTCAATTTGCTGCCAGAACCCCCTCTATTCAAGCTTTTAAAAATTTGATAGAGGAAAATATTTACTCTCAGAACTTTCTTCCTCACTAACAACCGTTAGTTCGCAGTCATAAATTTAGTTTTTTCTGGGTTTTTTATAAAATGAGGCATGAGGACTTTCGTCCTCATTACCAACAATATATTTAAGCAAATCCATCTAAATTTTGATGGTTTCTAAAGCTTTGAGTGCTTCTGCAACGTGTGCTTTGAAGTCTAACATGGAGTCAAAAATATGCTTGACAACGCCTTCTTTGTCAATGACATAAGTTACTCTACCGGGCATAATCCACAGGGTAGGGGGAACGCCGTATAATTGCCGCACTTTGTTGCCCGTATCACTCAACAAAGTAAAAGGTAACTGATATTTGGCAGAAAAATTCTGGTGAGACTGCTGCGAATCTTCGCTAATTCCTATGACTTCTGCACCTGCGTCTTTGAAGACTTCGTAACTATCTCGAAAAGCGCAAGCTTGGGTGGTGCATCCGGGTGTGTCGTCTTTGGGATAAAAGTAGACTATGACGTTTTTTTTGCCTTTAAAATCTTTGAGGCTGACTGATGTGCCAGTTTGAGATGGTAAGGTAAAATCTGGTGCGGTGTCTCCTACTTTGACTGTCATGTTTTTTAACTTAGTAGATGTGTTTGCGGGAAATTTTAACTTTTGTTATTGTACAGTTTTTTGTGACGAATAGTTCGTAGGTGCGATCGCCCGATTCGGTATCATCCCATTCTTACTTTCTCGCAACCCTAAAAAAACCTTTTTACCAAATCTGGAGGCAGCCGACGATTCGCAGCTACGCGGATTAATTAGAGAGACTTTTTTGAACCGCACATCCACGGCGATTAACGAAGATTCTTATTAACAATGGGATGGACGGCGCTTCAGCCTTACTACAAACTTAATTGTTATCGACCTTTAGTTAAATTTTTTAATTCCCGCCAGATAGGAGGAATTTGACCGGAGTGTGTGCGGGGCTGGGTGAGGATTCCTTGAGTCGGACTGAACAGTAATGATAGCACAAAGAATCCCGATGCAACTAAAACTATTGCGGGGCCAGAGGGTAAGTTATAGAAGTAGCTGAGATACATTCCGCTAATGCTGGAAATCACTCCGATTATTGCGCCTAAAATCATTACTTGGTGCAGGCGAGTTACTAGGAGATAGGCGGTACTTGCGGGTGTAATTAATAGGGACAATACTAGCACTACGCCAACGGCTTTGAGGCTGGCAACTATTGTGAGGGCGATTAGTACCATCAGTCCGAAGTTGAGCAGGTTTACTGGCAAACCTGTTGCTTGTGCTCCTAATGGATCGAATGTGTAAAATAGCAGTTCTTTGTAAAAGACTACTACAACTAATAAGACTACGGCGACTATGACGGCTGTGTCGATCGCATCTTCGACAGTCACGCCCAGGATGTTGCCGAAAAGAAAGTGGTTGAGGTCGATTTTGTTGTCTTTTTGGACGATCGTAATTAAGGTGATGCCGAGGGCGAAGAAGGCTGAAAATACGATGCCCATTGCCGCGTCTTCTTTGATTGTCGATCGAGCTTTGATCCAAGCTATGATGACTGTACTCAAAACTCCGGCAATGAAAGCGCCGATAAATATGTTTGCTCCGAGGATAAAGGCGATCGCCAATCCGGGCAAAACCGAGTGGCTGATGGCGTCTCCGAGCAAGGCCAGCCGCTGTACCATGAGGTAGCTGCCGACGATCGCGCAGACGATGCCGACGAGAATGGCAATTATGAGCGATCGCTGCATGAATCCGTACTGCAACGGCTCAATTAAGGTTTGTAGCATAAAATTTATAACATCACAGTTAACTAATGACTAACAACCAAAGCAACCGGCTTTAAGGGGAGATTGATCGTTGCCAAACCCAATATTACCCAAGAAACTGAGTTCAAAAACGTAACTCGTAGATTAATGACTGCTGGCTAATTAAGCGGCTTGTCCGGCAAAAAACATTACTTGTCCGCCGTAGGCGCGGTAAAGATTTTCTTGGGTTAGCACTTCTTGGCGGGAACCAGCGGCAATCAATTCTGTATTTAGCAAAATTAAATCGTCAAAATTAGTGATTGATTCGCCTAAGTCGTGGTTGACTACTAAGACGATTTTCCCGGCATTTGCTAGTTGGTGGAAGATGTCGAAAATGATATTTTGAGTTTTTTGATCAACGCCGACAAACGGCTCGTCAAAGCAGAAAATAGAGGCTTCTTGGGCTAATGCTCTCGCTAGAAATACTCGCTGTTGCTGTCCGCCGGAAAGTTGTCCGATCGGTCTGTCTTTGTAAGCAGTCATGCCTACTCTTTCTAAGGCATCGGCAGCGGTGCGGCGGCTAGCTGCGGAGAAGCGGCGAAACCATCCGGCTTTTCTGACTCTTCCCATCATCACGACATCCCAAACCGTGGCGGGATAGTTCCAGTCAATTTGCGATCGCTGGGGCACGTAGGCTACTGTTTCGAGTCGATCGGCGATCGCTTCTTGGCCCCAGGTAACAGTGCCGCGAGCTGCCGGAATTAAGCCCAACATTGCTTTGATCAGCGTGCTTTTGCCGGCACCATTGGGGCCAATAATACCCGTCAGCCTTCCCGGTTTGACGGAAAGATTGATATCTCGGAGTGCCTCTACCGTGCGGTAGTTTACTGCTAAGTGCTTAACAGCGATAATTTCAGTGTCGGTAGCGCTGTCTTTGAGGTCGCAAACCATTTTAGACCAAGGATTCTCGTTGGGCAATGCGGCGGTATTCATGGGGGTGAGTCTATCTCCTTTTTATTAAGTTTACTGTAAAAATGAAAAGAATATGAAATCATCGGTAAATAGGAATAATCTGGAACGCAGGAGAGGTAGATAATGCGACAGTGCCAGCTCGAAACCCCTCAAACCATAGGTTTGGCGACGAAAATCTCAAATCGGTTAAAACTGATATCTTCCACCCTTCTCAATAACAGGCAAGATGCCTGTTCCACAAAGAGTGAGTCTTCTTGTGGGGTGGGCAAGATGCCCGCCCAGACAAGGGTTATTGAGAATGGTGCAAGATGTGAGTTAAAACCGACGGCAATTGTGAAGCAATCCGATAAAGGAGAGTTTAGCGGTGAGTCGGGGATTGAAACCGCCGCCCCTGGATGGGACAAGTCCAAGGCATTTTGGATTAGAACTATTGCTTGCGGCATTTTGACTGTGGGTTTATTTAGTTGTGCTTCAACCCAGGGCGATCGCCTCTCTCCAGAGGCAGATGCTAAACCCAAGGTAGTTGCTACCAGCACAATTATTGAGGATTTGACCGATCGGCTAGCGGGTGGCGAAGTTCAGCTAACAGGAATTTTGCAGCCGGGAACCGATCCTCACGTTTACGAACCGGTGCCAAAAGATTCTCAAGCTTTAGAACAAGCTAACTTAATTTTGTATAACGGTTACAATTTGGAACCGGGATTAATTAGAATGATGAATGCCGCCGGAATTAAGGCGCGGAAATTAGCAGTGGGGGAAGTTGTCAAGCCTTTGCTACTGAATAAAGAAGGCAATACCGTACCCGATCCGCACGTTTGGGGAAATGTGGAAAATGTAGTTCAAATGGTGGAAGCAATTCGGGATGCGCTAATCGAACTGTCGCCGGAAGATCGGGAGAAGTTTACGCAGAATGCTGTGAAACTTACTGAAGAGTTAAAACGTTTGGATATTTGGATCGAACAAGAGATTAAAACTATTCCCGAAAACCAGCGCAAATTAGTAACAACTCACGATGCTTTTCAATATTACAGCCGGATTTACGGATTGGGAATTGCTGACAGTTTGATCGGGATTAGTACGGAGGAACAGCCGAGCGCTCAAACGGTGCAAAAGTTAGTAGAAGCGGTGAAAGCTGCGGGAGTACCTGCTATTTTTGCCGAGACTACAATTAACCCGCAACTGATTAGAACAGTGGCGGAGGAAGCGGGGGTGAAATTGGCGGCGCAGCAACTTTATTCGGATTCGATTGGGGCGCCCGGAAGCGAGGGGGATTCTTATGTGAAAATGATGTCGGCTAATACTCGCACCATCGTCGAAGCTTTGGGGGGAAAATCCACTCCGTTTGAAGTTAGCAAGTAGCAAGTAGGGTGCGTCGGAGGAGTTTTATTTTCTCTGCGGGGTGACAGCTAGCTGACGCAGCCTACAAGTTTCAGTATGCTTGCATTGCATAAGTCTTTGATTGATACAGAAACCGCAGATTTAAGGCAGATAAACACAGATAAACGCAGATTATTGAAGGAATTGAAAGCTTGGGAATGCAAGAGGTCTAGTTTACCTGCTTCGACAAAATTAAATTGAGCACGTTCAATTCGTTGGAACTTAAAAGATATTTATCTGTAAAAATCTTTTCTCGACTTTGCTCTAAACTGTAGCTTCTAAACACGATAAATGGGAAGTCTCGATACTTGTGTCCGATCGGCATTACACTATCTACAGGGTAGATCGATCGCACGTAAGCCGACAGAATATCCCGAAACATCCGATCCTCCGGTTCCTCCAACCTGGTGTCAGCAAAATACTCCTGCATTTCCTCCCCGCTAACGAAAGCAAACAGCGGTATGGCATAATAGCGATCGAACTGCTGACTCTGCTCTTCAAAATACTGAGTTTTCTCCACATCGCTGTTGAGAAACTGCAAAAGCTCGATCGCACCTCCTCTAATTGCCGATCGTAAATTCTCAGGGTAAGATTTGCTATCCCTGATGTGCTCCATTTTTTGCAGCAACTTAGCATCTAAACATTTCCGAATCTCCCTATTCAGCGCCATCTGGTAGTTTTCCTGCAAACTTTTATCAGCCAAAGGCACTAATAACAAACTACCACAAACATGACCAATCTCTAGATTACCACAACCCAACAAACCCTCAAGAGGATTGCACATCTGCAAAAACTTGCGATTAAAATCATCCCGCAATTCCAGGTAAGAATCGCCCGTTACACGAGACTTATCAGAATTTTTCAAAACAAACTCCGCACAGCTCAAAAGCTCCTCCAGACCTTGACAAACATCCTGTAACAACTTATTTCCTGGGTTGCTGCGATGTTCGCTTTTCAAAATTTTAATTAAAGAAGCCATCTTGCTACTAAAAGTATCGCCCACAGCAGAAATCGACTTCCCGCCAATCGGAATCATCAAAAACTTTTCCCTACCCAAATATCCATATCCCACAATCCGTGTCATCACCGCAGTCTTAAGAATTAGCAGCAAATTCAACAAACTCAACTTGCTTTCTTGTAGCGAAAGTTCGGCATCATCTGCATAGTAAACTGCTGTATCAGACAAGTAAAAAACCAACTCCTTAGCTTCACCATCCAGCGTATTACCGTGTTCATCTTCCCCACGCCCGCGATAAATCACCTGTATGACTTCCATCAGATTTTTCTCAATCTGAAAGCGGGGAATATCCACTAAAATATGCTTAGTTTTAGGGAAAGACAAGCCGCGACTTCCCGATGCAGTCATAAAGATTACTTTAACTTTATTTTTGCACTTTTGTATTTGCTCTTTCTCCTCTTCCGAAATATTCGCGTGGACTTCCAGATAATCTTTATAGCGGTTAAATTCTCGTTTTTCTTGAATTTTATCAATTAACTCCGCCAATCTTCGCTTATCCTGAATGTAGACGATAATTTGTTCAACTCCCGGTATTGCTAACCGCTGATTGATATCTTCAATTATTTCAGACTGTACTGATTTAACTAAATCATTTTTGGGATTTAAAGCAGTATTTTCAGTAAACTTTACAGCCTCTACAAATACCTTATAAGTTATCTCTAAACTGCTAGCGGGATAGGAATTCGTATTGATAACTTTAGCAGCTAACCGTTTGAATTCAAAAGGTATGACTTGCAAAGGCGGGATTTCCTGAGCATTTTTATCTACATTTTTGAAATAGATTTTATCCGGTTCCGGCGAGGTATCGCTCAAGTGCTGTTTGATGACATCGGGGTCAACAATCGAAGCATCTGCTACAATAATTTTAGTATTAAAACCGTGCCGCTTATCCGCCAACTCATAATCTTGGACAATTTCCGTAATTCCTGACAAAAACTCCACACCCCCATCATCTCCCGTAACTTCATCTATCATGATGAATAAGTGTTTAATCCGGCGGGATATTTCCTGCATCTTAGCAGAAACAACTTTTCCTGTCCGTTTATTGAAAACATCTTGAAATATCTTTGCAAAGTGTTTTAAAGTATTTTCCCCGTTTTCAGTTGCTTTCAAAGACTGGATAGAAACCGTGGCGATAATATTATTAGAAATTTCACCATTATTAATCAGGGCATAAACTGCATCGCAAGTGCTGTTTAGCACTCCCAGAGTTTTGATATTGGTTGGTTGAAGTACGGTTTCCCCTTTTCTTTCAATTTGCCGCTGGTGATATTCTCTTCTCTGATTTTCTGGATTGTCTTTGAGGAAACGAACTGTTTTTTCTGTGAAATCCTCATTGCGATTATTTGATTGGTACCTGATGGTACGCCGTCCCCCATTGCTGGCAATAATATCAGAGTTTGTGTTAATACAAAAAAGGCGATTATCAAAAAGTAAATCTGTTTTTTTGTCTTTAAAATTCTCGATGATATCTAAGTTTACTTGCTTGCGGGGACTGACATAAAAAAACAGGAAACCATCGTCTATATGCTTTTTGAGGAAATTTGCGATCGCAGTTGTTTTACCTATTCCCGGATTCCCCGTCAAAAAAACGTAAGTTTCATCAGATTCCAGTGCTTTGACAATTAATTCAGCGTGAGCATTTCTCAGATGCGATCCGCGCGAAACTTGCAAATCATCTGCCAGTTTATCTGATATAATATCGATGGAATTAGCAAAACCATCAATCCGCTCAGTATGAGGTATAAAACTAGCCTCTTTCCCGATTGCTAACAAATCATCAACAAACTTCCTGCCTTCTTTAAAACTGTGAGCCGCGTTGATTTGGATAACTTTGAAAACTTCGCTCCGAGCAATGTTAATATCTTTATATGTATCTTTATTTTTGTAAATTTGCGAACAAGTTGACAAAAAGTTAATTTTGTCTTTACCTAGCGAAATAGCATTAACAGTGCGATCGCTATAACCGACTACATTAAACAATACCTCAGCATTGCTTGAAAGTATATCTGTTTTTTCCAAAAAATTATAGAAACTGTGAGAGTAGCTACCCGCTTGAATTAACTTCGTGGTTTCCTTATCCTGATAGTTAAAAGCTTTAAAATAGTCTTGCAACTCCTGTGAAAAATCAATTCCTAAAGTGCTGGTATCGATTCCCAGGTTAGAAAACACACTTTTCGATCGCAAATAGCTAATTTCTCTCCCCAACAGTTTCCGCATCACCTCAACTTCATGCAAATCAGGCATCTCAGTAGCAGCCGGAGAAAACACAGATAAATCAACACACAAAATTCTAAATTTCTTACCTTTTTGTAGCAGCAAAAGCGTATCCGCCCACAGAAATTCACCCGTTTTTGAGTAGCGATTGATGTACAAATTAATGTCAGCAGTTGATAAACTAGGTTTCAGGGCTTCGAGTTGCAATAAAACTTCTCTAAAACCTTCTGTATCCTCTTTAGCATAAGTTCCAATGCTGTTAGTTTTAGTAAAACTGCACTGATAGTACAAAATTTTTAACTGCTGTGGTTTTCCACCAATAGCTTTCAGGTACTCCCGGAAAAAATTCAAGCCGCCCAAAAAGCCTTTCTGTAGATAAAACAAGCTCCATTTTTCAACTATTTTAATGTTAAAACTGCTTGGGATATTATGCGACTTGATAATTTCGGCTACCATCTTGGAAAACTCTATCTGCTGCAAATCTCGGCGGTAAGAATCGCCGAAATTGTGAGAGATTTTTTCCTCCTGAATGCCAGCCAGAATCCCGATATTAAATCCAACTTCAAAGAGGCGACCGAAGTTTGCTGCTATCATTATTTTAGACCTCAATCTGCTACATTTAACACTTCTCTTACCTTGTTCAAAAATGCCAACGAATTAAAAGTAGCACTTCCATCCGCGTGACTGAATTCAGATAAAGCACCAACGGATGACTCGCCAATAATGCGACCAAACGGATCGAGTTTCAAGCTAATTTGTTGGCGTGCTTCGTACTTAGAAAAGTGAAAAATTGTCAAATAGTGCAATAAAGTATCTTTAATTTCACTATCATAAATCAAGCCTTGGCGAATATTTTGATCGTCGAGAATTCCCTCGTAAATATTCAACAGTGTCGAATAGGAAATTACCCCATTGTAAAAATTCTTTTCCCCTTGTTCTACTGTAATCCCATTAAACAGATTGAAAAACATCGCGGCTTGCTTGCTCGGATCTGCAAATAAGTTAGCAAGTTCCGCTGTATCTTGAATATAAAAAGATTCTCCCCGATGCTTTTGGGGACTGTGAACGTAGTATTTATCAAGGAATACCGGATAAATTCTAATATCTTGTCGCTCTCCTTTCAAGGTGCGGATAATATCTTTGGACAGGAAAAATAATTTCTCGTCTTCATCATTTTGAGTAATGTGCAGCGTACTCATATAAGGTGCTTGCGAGATATACAGAAAATTTCGATATCCTCGCTTGTACAACTGGCTGACAATATCTTCGAGAATTGATGGTTGAGTATAAAGATGCTCAAGGCTATAATTTGCGGAGAAAGTTTTCAGCAATCCGACTTGAATAGTTCCGTCTTCGTAGCGCCTGATTCCGTTAACTTCGCCCAGCAAACAGGCTTTTCTCGATGCGCGATTATCGCTCCTACCTTTTCTCGCGTCGCTGTCTCTTGTAGATACTGCAATAATCGCTAAATTATCCAATTCTGGAGATAGCTGCACGTTGTTGAATCGAAATTTTTTAGGAAGTATTGAATACAGCGAACTCAAACCGTTTCTGATTTTAAAAGCACTCAAAGTGCCTCTGATGCGGAATCCCTGGGAGTTGGTTCGGTGGTTTTCACTCAAAATGTGAGATAATGTTTTGGAAAGATGCCTCATAAACTTTTCCGAAGGGAAAGGATGATCGTGGTCGCCTTCGTGAATTCTAACTATCGGCACGAATGTATTATTTGGTAATTTTTTCAACAAGATTCGCAAGCAAATATACGACAGCAGCAAAACCACAAACTTGTAAACAAAAGCTGCTTCTTGTTTGAAACCTCCTTGGCTATCTAAGCGTCGGTATTCGTAGGGAAACACAACTAATTTACCCTTAAAATTTTCATTTAAAATTTCTTGAGAACGCTTGGCAGTCGGAACCGAAAGTATAGGCAAAGCCTGGATACCTTTGATGCTGTATTCCATGCTGAAACTTTGGAATTCATCAGTTGAGAAATAGCGAATATCTTCAATGGTAATATTGACTGGCAATTGACAAATAGCTTCGGGGCTGACATTCGGCTGTCCCACGGAAATATACTGAAGGGTTTCCTTGGGATTGCGCTGCACTACTTCTTTGAAAAATTTACCCGTTGTCAAAGTATTATTTACTTTTCTGAGGATGCCTGTTTCAATTAAGATGTGTCGCGGTTCTGTGCAAGGCTGCAAAATAGTTTTTGCTTTGATGAAATCTTTCAAAAACTTTTTGATGCTGTTGATTTTTGTCTCGACATTAAACTTCTCAAACCCTTTTAGGAAATTGCGAAAGAGCTCTTTTTTCGCATCTTCGTTAGATTCATTCAGTACGGGAAATACTTTGCGATCGAAATTGGCGATCGGATCGTAATCAAGTTCAGATTCGGGGTTATAATTTGGATCTAGCGGATTGCTGTTAGAAGCAAATACAAAATAGTATAAAAATGCTATTTTTAGTACCTGTCGAAAGAAAGTTTCGTGATAAGCTGGTTCCTCCAAAGCGGCTAGGTGTTCCGGGCTGTCGGGATTTAGCACATTGAGATTGTAGTCAAATACGCTATCTGCGCCGTGGGATGGAACTGGATTGCCAAACTTGAGTTTTAAGCCAAAGACAAATTGGCGATCGCCCCCAGAAGTATCGGTCGTTTCTCCCAGATTACCTGCTATAATCGGAATAATGGGCAGCGCATCCAAAGCTTCCGATCGCGAAAACATATCTTTATAATTAATCTTAGTCTCCTGATAGTTAACCAGATAGTCTCCCTCAACTTTATCAGCGTCTTTGATATACTGTTCTATCAACCGCAAGCGCCGGATCAAATCTCGTAAATAAATGCAGCCTCTGTCGTTGGCTTTATCTGGGCTGACGTTTGCTAAAATATATTCTAAATAAGTAATTTTTGCTTCTTTTTTTAGTTGACCTATAGTTTCTTTATCGACAATTCGCACTAATCGATGAAAACTAGAAGTTTCATCTGTCAACATTTCCTGAAGCAGTCGATTGAGTTCATCATTGTCATCCTCAGTCTGAGCTTTTTCATCAATATAATTTTTTAAACCTTCTTGCAATTCTTGTTGAAAAATATTTGCATTCCGGACAGAAATAGTAACTTTGTGAAACTTGAGCAAGGAATTGCTTCCAGTGCCCAAGGGTTCCAAAGTTAGCTTCTTTTTTTGCAAATTGTGATGTTTTTTGTCGAAATCGTATTTGAGGCCTAACTGACTTCCACTGCCTTTAAAAGACTCTAGAGGACTGGTTAAGCTATTGACAAAATTTTCAATTGCAACACTTTTTCCTAAAATTGATTCTAATTGCTGCCGCAAACACTGTTGAATCTCCCTGATTTGACCACCAAAATGCTCTTCAATTTCCGGCTGTAAGTTAACAGTGGCAGAATCTGCTTGACGTTCAAAATCTCCCAAGGGTTTTCGCACTGGTAATTTTGCAACATCAGCAGCAATGGCATCAATATCAATTAACAAGCGACGGGAATAGTCCGACACGCTAAATGGGTTTTTAGTCTGCAATGTTTCTAAAATCTTGTCCAGCAAATCGCCATAGTCAACTGGAACTAAATCGCTGTCATCCAATCTTAAGATGTTCACCCTGTTAACCCCTTCAAAAAGCTTGAATCCACTCTTTCACATCGTACTCAGTCCAAACCCCATTTACCCAATAAGGATCGGCTTCAACTAATTGTCGCACAGCAGCCTCATCTTCCGCTTCGTAAATTGCAAAAACTTTTGTTAAATCTTTCGTTGGCCCGATCGTACTTAACACGCCCGATTCCTTCTGCTTAGCCAATCCGGCTAAATGAGCGTCTCGAAACGGAGCGCGTTTTTCGAGAACGTCTTCGCAGTAACTTCCCCACATCACATATTTGGTCACGGTTTTGAGCCTTGGATAAATTTGTTTAAAAATAATTGTACAATAAGAGTAGCAGGATTTGACGAGTTTTTTTAGGATAAAATTGATTAACCGCAGAGGGCGCAGAGGTCGCTGAGGAAGAGAGGGAAGAAGAGAGAGGTTTGTTAGAGAGAAGGAGGTTACTATGACTTTATTAGACATTCGTCTGCTGACAGTTGAAGAATATGACCGGATGACGGAAATTGGTATTTTTGACGAAGATGAACGGGTGGAATTACTAGCAGGACAGATAGTAAAGATGGCAGCAAAGGGAACGGCTCACGGTGCGGCGATTGCGCGCACGAAGGTATTACTGGATAACCGTTTAGGAGAACAGATTTTTGTGCGGCTGCAAGACCCGGTTCGGATGAATAATTACTCGCAACCCGAACCGGATCTTTCTGTAGTTATACCAGATCCACTTTACTATGAAGACCACCATCCAATTCCTTCAGAAATTTATCTGATTATTGAAGTTGCGGATACTACGCTGAGAACGGATTGCGGGATTAAAGCGAAAATTTATGCTGAGTCGGGAATTACTGATTATTGGGTTTTGGATGTGAATAATCGGCAACTCCACGTTTTTCGAGAACCGAGTCAGGATGGTTATCAAAGTCGGGTAGTTCTTGCGGATGGTGATAGTATTTCTCTTCTGCAGTTTCCTGATTGTTCTTTTTTTGTGCGGGAGATGTTGCGGCCGTTAAGTTATTAACTTGTTCAACAAATTTAGGACTCGCTTGGCCGCAGAAACCGGGTTTCTCTGTTAATAGTTGGTTGATGGCGGTACATCTTGGAAGAAACCCGGTTTCTTAGTCTTTGCGTGCAAGAAGTCGAGAGAGGGCCGGCACTTTTAGCACCGCCCCTACAATTAGCTTCTCAAACTAACGCCGAATTTCTCAACTAGGACATCGCGGACTTTTTGTTGGGCTGGTTCGACATCGGTTTCGCTCAAAGTTCGATCGCCCGCGCGGTAAACTAACCGAAAAGCCAAACTCCGCTGTCCCGCCGGTACGTTGTCGCCCCGATATTCGTCGAACAATTCCACCGAATCCAGCAAACTACCCGCCGCCTTTTTCATCGCACTTTGCATATCTACAACCGGAACCTCAACTGGTGCGAAAAATGCAATGTCTCTGTCAGAAGCGGGGAAACTCGAATAACCAGCGAATTTGCGAGTTAAGTGGTTCGATCGCCCTAATTCACCCAACAGCACCGCTAAATCTAATTGAAACACGTAAACCTGCTCAGGCAAATCCTTTTCTTGCTGCAATTGCGGGTGCAACTGTCCAAAAACCCCTAAATGTTTCCCGTTTAACGATAACGCAGCCGTGCGGCCCGGATGCAAGCGTGTATTCGAGGAATCACTTTGATATTCCACCGACAAACCCAACTCTTGAAATGCGCTTTCCAAAATACCTTTTGCCTCAAACCAACTCAAAGGTCGATCGCGCCCTCCTTGCTGCCATTTCCACACAGTCGGATCGCCGCCAATAATCCCCGCAACTGCATCGGCTTCCTTCATTGCATCCCCATCTTTCCAGAAAATGCGGCCGACTTCAAAACCGTTTAGCGCCCCATTTCCCTGTTCCAAATTGTACTGGAAAGCATCAATCAAACCCGACAGCATTTCTGTCCGCAAAGCCGAATACTCCACAAACAGCGGATTCGCCAGCACAACCTGATTGTCTCCCTCAGTTTTCACCAAAGAATAGTGCATCAACTCCGTCAAACCGGCCGCCCGAAAAGCCGATCGCACATTCCGAATTGCCGCATATTCCGGTGACAGATAACCAGGTTCCGTTTTGCTAGGCAAAGTATCGCAGAAATTGTCATAACCGTGGAGTCTGGCAACTTCTTCAATTAAATCAATTTCCCTTTCTAAATCCCGGTAGCGGTAAGGCGGCACAGTCACATTCCAAACTCGCTCTTTTTCCGTTGGAACAACTTCGCATCCCAAGGCTGTCAGAATATTTTTCACCTCTTCTGGTTCCAGATATTTAGAACCGCCCGTTGCTCCTCTTTTTAACTGTCCTAAAACTAGATTTACTCGGTCTAAACGCAATTCGAGCCATCGCGAAAAACTCAAATCCTCGCCGGAACTCGCCGTTTTCTGCACCGTCGCAGTGCCTCCAGCCAACTCCAAAATTAGGGCAACAGCGCGGTTGCAGGCCGTCGTCAAAGCCGCCTGATTCACCCCCCGCTCGTAGCGGATCGATGCCTCGCTCCGCAAGCCTTGAGCGCGCGCAGAACGGCGAATCGTTGCCTGGTCAAAAATCGCCGCTTCCAAGACTAAATTTTGGGTTCCTTCGTGAACTTCCGTGTCTTCGCCGCCCATTACGCCAGCCAAAGCTACAGGTTTGTCGCTAGCAGTAATTAACAGATTTTGAGCTTGCAAATTGCGGTTTTGTCCGTCCAAAGTTTTGAAGGATTCGCCTGTTTTGGCAAAGCGGACGCCGATGCTGATATCTTGAGTACCTGTGAAAGATTGCAGGCGATCGCGATCGAAAGCGTGCAGCGGTTGTCCCCATTCCAATAAAATGTAATTAGTCACGTCAACCACATTATTAATTGGTCGCACTCCCGCCGCCTGCAACCGCTGCTGCAACCACGCTGGAGAAGCAGCAATTTTCACACCTTCAATTGCTGTGCCGATGTAAATCGGGCATCCTTGCGGTTCTGATATTTCTACTGCCAAACCAGGACTTTCTTTGCCCTCAATCACAACACCATTTGCTTGGGGAATTCTCAAACTCGCCCCAGTCAGCGCCGCCACTTCCCGCGCTACACCCACCATGCTCAAAGCGTCAGCACGGTTGGCAGTTGCTGTCAAATCTAAAATCACGTCATCTAAACCCAAAAGCGGGCGAATATCGCTGCCCAATTCGGGATTTTCTAACTCGAAAATGTGAATCCCGGCTGACTCTTTAGATAGTCCCAATTCCGCCAGAGAGCAAATCATTCCTTCGGAAGGAACGCCCCTCAATTTAGCAGGTTTAATCTTTAAATCAATAGTCGATAAATAAGTGCCAACAACAGCGACAGGCACGTAAATGTCTGCCCTAGCGTTGGGTGCGCCGCAAACAATATTCAAAGCTTCACTAGAGCCGACATCCACTTGACAAACTCTCAATTTGTCTGCATTCGGATGCTGTTCGCAGGCGATGATTTTGCCCAAAACTACGCCGCTTGCCCACGGGCGGCGGTCTTCGATTTCTTCAACTTCAAAGCCTGCCATTGTCAGAGTTTCGGCTAATTCTTCCGGCGATATTGCCACATCCACCAATTCCTGCAGCCACTTTAGAGAAATACGCATAATTTAGATCAGTAGTTAGTTGTCAGTGCTCTGTAGTGATTAGTCATTAGTCGGCGCCGACGGGCTACGACTTTTGAGTCCCAGAATTTATTCGGGAAAGCTTTTCATAGCATACTAATTTAAATTTGTCAATACTTTTAGGGTACACATCAGCAAAAACGAGGGATCGGCCCAAAGGTAGATGTCTACTGGGGGATGAGTAGCATTCTCATTCAGAGAATGAGGTATGCTAGATACATCTAACAACGCAAAAAGCACTTAAGTTTAGAAAGACTTTACACAAAAAAGCACAACTTTAGCAAGTCTTTAAACTATCTTCAAGGATAATCAACCGAAAAAACTCAAACCAGCGAGATAATCAAAATAGGGAAAAGATATCGGCATAAAAGACTTAGGTGCAATTCCAATTCGCAATCGAAGGCACGGCTTGCCGAAAACTGATAGATTAGTATGTCTACCAGAAGCAGGAACAGGCTATTTGTGCAGTCGAGCGACGCTGACAAGATCAGAACAACATAGGCAAACTCAATCAATATGAGCTACTGCGTAAATCCGGGCTGTCCCCATCCTCAAAACCCTGCTGACTCTATTCTTCAGTGTCAGACTTGCGGTGCGCGGTTATTGCTGCGCGCTCGCTACCGAGTCATTGAACCGTTAGGGCAAGGAGGTTTTGGAGCTACATTTCTGGCAAAAGACATCTCATTGCCCGGTCAACCGAGTTGTGTAGTCAAGCAACTGCGACCCAGTAGTTTGTCGCCGCGAGTTTTAGAAATGGCGCGGGAATTATTTAAGCGAGAGGCGAAAACCCTCGGCCAACTGGGCGACCACCCGCAAGTACCGAGGCTGCTAGACTATTTTGAAACCGAACAGCAATTTTACTTAGTTCAAGAGTATGTTAAAGGCTCGACTTTGAAACAAGAAGTCAAGCACTCAGGCCGTTTCAACGAATCAGACGTTAAAAATTTTCTATTAGAAATTCTGCCAGTAGTGCAATATATCCACAGCCAAGGAGTAATTCACCGAGACATCAAACCGGCAAATATTATTCGCCGAGTTCAAGACGGCCACTTAGTTCTGATTGACTTCGGAGCAGTAAAAGACCAAGTTAGCCAAACAATATTATTAGACCCCGCCGACCAAAGCGCCAACACGAAATTTTCAGTCGGCACATTTAGTTTCGCTCCCCCGGAACAAATGGCGCTGCGACCGATATTTGCCAGCGACATCTACGCGGTGGGGATGACTTGCTTGTACTTGCTGACAGGAAAATCGCCCAAGGATTTAGATTTTGATGGAGTAACCGGCGAAATTGTTTGGCAGCCGCACGTTCAGGTGAGCCCATATTTTGCGCGAATTCTCGAAAAAATGCTCAAGCCGATGGTTGGCCACCGCTTCCAATCGGCAGCAGATGTCCTCAGAGCTCTCTCCGGCGAATTTGAAGACCCAAGTCTTATGGATGGCTTGGCAACTCAATTCAACGGCTCTTCTCGTGCAGTTGAAGAACCGACAATATTTAATGACGAGGGTTCTTCGTGGTCACGGCCTGAGAGCAAAATTAATCAAGATTTACGATCGAACCACACCCGCGCTGGTAGAACTTCCTTCAGCCAATCCGGGAACACGGGGATGCAGCCGAGAGTTTCCCGGACTCTGGCTGAGTCCGGCAGAACTTTTGGAACGGTTGGACCTTCTAGTGGCAATTTAGCAGCGTCAAAGCTATCGAAAGTTGCTCCTAAGTGGGACACCAACAGCTTGCGAGCGGCATATTTTAAAGGCAAGCGCGATTTTGCTGACTGCGAACTGTCGGGTTTGCAACTGCAAAAAGCGCAGTTAGCGGGGGGGAATTTTTATCAGGCTAGGTTGGTGAAGGCAAATTTGCAAGCAGCGGATTTGTCGGGGGCGAATTTGGGTCACGCGAGGTTAATTCAGGCCAATTTGCGAGATGCTAACTTGACTGAGGCTTATTGCAGCACTGCCAATTTTGAAGGGGCGGATTTCCGAGGCGCTGACTTGACGGGGGCTTATTTGACTAAGGCGAATTTGCGGGGAGCAAATTTGTGCGGGGCGAATCTTACCAACGCTACAGTTTCTGAGGAACAACTGGCAATGGCAAAGACCAATTGGCTTACTGTTAAGCCGGATGGTAAGCGGACTTTTGGATTTTAAGCAGTCATGGGGCATGGGGCATGGGGCATGGGGCATGGGGCATGGGGCATGGGGCATGGGGCATGGGGAGTTGTTAGCTGCTACTAATCACCAATCACAACAGTCAACTGTTAACAGTCAACAGTCAACAGTCAACAGTCAACTCCCCACTCCCCCAGTCAGGTGAGTCGTCAGGAGGAAGTTCGATCGCCCCAAAGCCGCCTAAATTAAAAACTAGGAATGGAGGATTCGATCGCACTAAACATGAAACTGCTCAACCCCCGCACTCGAATGCTTCTGTACACCGGCATCCTGGCCCTGGCCTACTTTGTTACCGGAAAACTCGCAGTGTCGATGCTGGGACTGGTGAAAGCCGAACCCTCCCCCGTGTGGCCGCCCGCCGGTATTGCTCTAGCAGCACTGCTACTGCAAGGACGACGGATGTGGCCGGGAATTGTCCTCGGTTCGGTGCTGTTAAACTCTACCGGGGGTATACCGTCGGCTGTCATTGTCACATCGGCCTTTAGCGTCACCCTGCAAGCGCTGGCTGGAGAGGCTTTGCTGAGGGAGAGCGGATTTTCTACCAAACTCGATCGATTGCGAGATGTTCTGGCTTTAGTAGCGGGCGCTGTCATCGGGTCTACTTTGGTCGGCTCTATCCTCGGCAACTTGGGAACGTGCATTTTTGGTTGGGCTCAGTGGAGCAATTTCTCTCGCAACTGGTGGACTACGTGGCTCGGAGACGGCATGGGAATTTTGCTCGTGACGCCTGTGCTGCTGACTTTGAACCACGCCGTTAATAGTTTTAAATTTTCATTAAAAAAAACCATTATTTCAACTTTTATAGAACTTTTTAAAAGACAGAATAATCAATTATCAATTACTAATTCCCAACTAAAAATTGCTAATCGCAGACACACATTTCCTGCAACTGAAAACCGTTATAATCTTATATTTTTAATTGTTAATTATTCAGAAATAGCGCTCTGGCTGACTCTATTGCTGAGCGTTAGCTGGTTGTTTTTTTGCTCGAAAACACAGGCGGCGATCGCTCAGTATCCGCTGGAGTATCTGCCTTTTCCTCTGATAGTTTGGGCTGCCCTGCGGTTTCAACCGGCGGGAGCGATTTTTGCTTATTCGATCGTCTCTTACATCGCGATTTGGGGAGCAGTACAGGGAGGCGGCCCCTTTTTGGCCAAAAGCGATAATCTCAAACAGGCGGTTTTATTTTTACAAGCTTTTACCGGTACGATCGCCCTTGTGGCTCTGATGTTGGCCGCCGCCGTAGCAGAACGCCAGCAAGCGCTGGTGGAGGTGCGCCGCACGGCCGCCATGCTGCGCGATCGCGAAGCTAGTTTAGCCAACGCTCAGCGCATCGCTCAGTTGGGAAATTGGGATTTAAATTGCGCCGCCCTCACAGCAACTGACAACTGCCAAGAATCCGCAGAACATCGTATATCCAATATCGAATTGCGGTGGTCAAACGAACTTTACCGCCTCTTGGGTTTTGCTCCTGGAACTGTCAAACCGACACCAGAAGTTTTTTTGCAGGCCGTACATCCAGAAGACCGAGAATTGGTGGCGCGATCGCAGCGCCAAGCTATGTTGGAGCGCAAAGCCTATTGCATTAACTACCGAATTGTGCTGGCAGATGGCTCCGAACGCACTGTCTGCGAACAGTCGGCAATTGAGTCAGGGGCGATCGCCGCCACAGTCCAAGACGTTACCGAACGCCACCGCACCGAAACCGCTTTGCGGGCGTCCTCCGATCGCGATCGCTTGCTCTCAGAAATCGCCCTGCGAATTCGCAACTCCCTCGACCTCGAAGAAATTCTCAACACTACTGTTGCCGAAGTCCGGCAATTTTTCAAGGCAGACCGCGCTTTCATCGGTATTGTGGACGCGGACGGGGTAAATCTTCCTAACCCGGTGTACGGTAAGGTTGTGGCCGAGTCTGTGGGTGCCCAATGCCGTTCTCTTTTGGGGTGGGTACTCGCTGACGAGAATCACCTCGAAAGCCAGAAAACTTTTTATGCTAACAACCGCGTCCGAACTATCTCCGATACTGCTAGCGTTCAACTCAGCGTTCCAATTGCCCAATTGTACAGCGACTATCAAATTCGCGCGACGTTAAATGTGCCGATCGTGCTGGGGGATGAATTGTTCGGGATCTTGGCCGTCAACCAGTGTTCCGGGCCCCGCCAGTGGCAGGAATTTGAAATTGATTTGTTGGAAAAACTCGCTACCCAAGTGGCGATCGCTCTCCAGCAAGCCCAACTTTTGCAGCAGGTAAAAGCTCTCAATGCCAACTTGGAATCTCAAGTGGAGGAACGCACCCGCCAACTACAGCAAAAAATGCACGAACTGCAAGAAAGCAACCGCCTCAAAGACCTATTTTTGCACGCAGTTTCTCACAATCTCCGCACTCCAGTTATGGGAATGTTAATACTGCTGAAAAATTTGCTCAACAAATCGGCCTCTGATTCTCTACAAGATGTTCCGGTTTCTCGATCGATTTTGGAGCGGATCGTTCAGGGCAGCGAACACCAGTTGACTATGGTTAATTCCCTGCTCGACGCTCACGCTAGCGAGGTGAAAGGTATTGTTCTCAATACTGTACCGCTGCATTTGCCGTCTTTAGCTTCAGCCATTGTTGCCGATTTAGAACCGATGCTGGCCAAAAACCAAGCAACTTTGACTCAGGAAATACCGACGGATTTGCCACAAGTCAAGGCCGACAGCAAACACTTGCAGCGGGTGCTAGAAAATCTGTTGACTAATGCTATTAAACACAATCCTCCGGGAGTCAATATAACTTTTAAAGCCGAGGTAATTGAAGTTGAAACAGTGCTAACTTATGAAGAAAATTTACAGCCTTTAACATCGCCCAATAATCCGCTTGCCCGCTGTATCGCTAACCGGATATCTGCTGCGGGCGATCGTCCTAGGATAGGCGAGACCACCCAGAAAAATCAGGAAACTCTGGCCAAATTTAACCTCGACGGCAGTGGCAAAATGCCTCGCTATCAGGGGCAAATTGCCAATATCGGCAGCAAATTGCCCGGAGTCACCGTAAAAATGGTTCGCTGTACTGTAACAGATAATGGAGTGGGAATCAGCGCCAAACACCGGGAATCTCTATTTGAACTTTACGTTCACGACCCTAATAGCCGACAATTAACAGGGCTGGGTTTGGGCTTGTACCTCTCCAAGCAAATTATCAAAGCTCACGGCGGCGAAATCGGCGTCGAAAGCACTCCCGGAGGTGGCTCGACTTTCTGGTTTTCGCTACCTGCTGTCAACTCGGACGATCGCTCTTTGTCTATCTAAAACCTAAAATCTAAAATCTAAAATGCTATGAACTATTTGGGCAATGCAAAATCCGTTCAGGCGTTAACGGTTTATGAGGTGTGGCGCGATCGCTTCCTCCGAGAGCGGCTGCGCCCTGCCGTCGGAATTGCCATCTTTTTTGCCTTCACAATAACGGTCTATTTTCTAGGCGAAAGATTCTTCGCTCGCCAGGAGTTTAAAAGTGTTTATTTGTACACGAGCGCTGCTGTAGAACTGGGTTTGTTGACCTGTTTTGTGTTGCAAAAAACCTCCTTCGGACAGCGCTATCCCGGTTTGCTATTTTTGGCTTTTTCGTGGTCGCTGACGGTGGTTGTACAGCTTGGGCTAGCTGTCGCACAAGCCGGGGAATTACCAATTTTTACCTGGATTTTAGCGTTTCTGATCCAAGCTACGCTGATCCCCGTCCGCTGGCGCCTCCACCTGATTTCTCAACTCGGCGTTTTGTGTTGCCACGTCGGGATAAATTTGGTTTTAAATCTAAGTTTGGCTAAGTATACTCCTTTTAAGTTGACCGGGTTGTACTTATATTTGTTTTGGATTTGTTTGATTTGCGATTTGTCGGTTTATTGGTACGAATGTCTGCAACGGAAAGAGTTTAGTACGAGGCGTGAGTTGGAATCTGCTTACCAGCAGTTGGAGGTGGCGGAGGCGAAGTACCGCAGCATTTTTGAGAATGCCGGCGAGGGGATTTTTCAAAGCACTCCCGATGGCCGCTACATTACTGCAAACCCAGCTTTGGCGCGGATTTACGGCTGCGATTCCCCGGAAGAAGTGACGGCAAAGTTTACTGATATCGAGCGGCAGTTGTATGTAGATCCGGCTCGCAGAAATGAGTTTTTGCGAGCGATCGAGGAAAGCGGCACAGTATCGGATTTTGAATCTAAAATTTACCGCTCAGACGGCAGTATTGTCTGGATTTCTGAGAAGGCGCGGGCTGTACGGGACAGCAGCGGCGCCGTGCTTTATTATGAGGGTTTAATTGAGGATATCACGCAGCGCAAACAGGCACAAGAATCGCTGCGGCTGTTTATCCACGCTCTTTCTCACGACTTGCGAAACCCGGTGGCGGGAATGTTAATGGTGCTGAAAAATTGGCAGACGAAACCTGGGGATTCGATCGCAATTCCCCGTTCTGTTTTGGAGCGGATGATTCAAGGTAGCGAGCAGCAATTGCGCTTGATAAATTCGCTGTTGGAAGTTCACGCCGGGGAATTGCGCGGCTTGGTTCTGCATTTCGATGCCGTTGATTTGAGGGCGGTAGTTGAAGCTGCTGCGACAGATTTGGAGCCTTTAATGAATGAGGGTAAAGCTACTTTTAAAAATTTGGTGCCGGATAATTTGCCAGCCGTGAAGGCTGACAAGACTCAGTTATGGCGCGTCTTATCTAATTTAATTGCGAATGCTTTGAAACACAATCTGCCGGGACTAAATTTAACAGTTTCGGCTCAAGTAATCAAGGCGGATAAATTAATTATAAATCAAAGCACAGCAAAACAAGACACCGACAAATTACCGCTTACCAATCCACAATCCCCAATCCCCAATTCCCCAAGTAGCATGATTTACTGTACCGTTGAAGATGACGGGGTGGGAATATTGCCGGAACAGTGCGAACATCTTTTTGACCTTTACGTTAGGGGCGATCGATCCCGACACTCGGTCGGTTTGGGTTTGGGTCTATATCTTTGTCGCCAAATCATTGGTGCTCACGGCGGCCAAATTGGGGTAATTAGCACTCCCGGTGCTGGGGCAAGTTTTTGGTTTACTTTGCCGCTGGCTGAGAATTTACGGTAATTTTTTTGTATTTTTAATTACATTTTATCTAGCAATCGTGCCAGATATTTAGAACGTTATTAATTGCTGAAACCCTTGCAAATTATGCTCTTCCTTTTGCCTGCGGCTATACTTTTTTTGTGCCGTCGCAGGTACTTTTTGTGTGGTTCCAGCCAAATCTGTCGATCGGACTATTTCGATCGGGCTATTGATATTAATTTAAAAGCGTGGTATACTTTCCAAAAGTTTTTAAAGGAAAAATAAATTTTCGATCTTCACATTTTCTTTAGAAACATCATTTAATCTAGAAAATCTCTAAAACTAGATAAAAAATATGCAATTTATGTTTATCGAGCAAAGCTCAGGAAATACAGCTAAAGACAATGCAGCTAAGTACGACTCAGCTAAATATAACGAGCGGTCGTTCTCAACTTTAATGCGGGCGCTCCGTCTTTCCCAAGGTTACTTTTCTTTCGTTTTAGTCCACTGCAACTCGCTAACTTTGCGGCAGCAAATAGTCGATCGGCTGCAAGCAAATTGTCCCGTGAAACCGCGGCAACTGTTTTTGCCCAAATCGGCGACAACTCTCTACGCGACAATCGCAGCAGAAATAGACGGCGAAAAGCCTCCAGCTTTAATGCTCCTCGGTTTGGAATCCGTGGAGCCGATCGATAGATTGCTCGTTTCTACCAACCTATTATGCAGTGAATTCAGCAAAAAATTTTCGTTTCCCCTCGTCTTTTGGGTGACGGATGAGCTCCTGAGAAAAATCATTCGCACCGCCCCGGATTTATACAATCGGATGACGACAATTAGATTCATCAGTAATTAGTAATCAGCCCATCAATTTTAGATTTTAGATTTTTAACAGTCAACAGTCAACATTTAACAGTCAACAGTCATTAGTCAAGTGTTAAATTCCGCTTCCCAAATCTGGACTAATTCTCGCGCCGCCGCAGTTCCCTCAGCAGGAAAACCTGCCAAAAAGTCTTTATCCGCCCCCACGTCGTAAGGCCCTTCCTTAAACTCCAAAATCACAGTATCCTGTGTCAAAGCTACTAACGTGTGAATAGTGCCCTCTGGCAGTTCGACAGCGCGAGTCGGGCCGGCCGCGCTGACTCGCAAGGAGCGCAGGATTTGACCGTTTTCGTTCAAAATAACAATACCGACTTCTCCTTGAATCACCACAAAAAACTCAAAACCGTTAACTGCAGGCGGGCGGAGGTGTTGGTGAGGGCGGACGTAAGTGCCTGGTTGCAACACGTTGACAAACCGCTGCACTTTTTCAGACAAATCGTGGAAATTGTAGTTTTGTCGCTGGCGGGGACTGCGCCGGGAGGAAGCGGCAACTTCGTCTAGCAATTCTTGCGTCAGCAATTTGATCGGAGGGGACTGCACAACAGATATCCTGTATTTAATAGTTTATGAACAAATGGGCTAGTCTGGGATCATCGTTATCAGCATCTCTTGACACATGGAAATCGCAACTCAGGTGCGTATCACTAAGGCAATGCGTTTGTCAAGTATCTTTAGAAAAAGTATTAGCCCGATCGCCCTTTTGACTATTCTAGTCTGCGCCAGTAGCGTTTCTGCGTCTGAACCGAGGGTCGCACTGTTGGTTCAACAGGAATTCTCGCAGCAGCAACTTAAAGAAGAAATTGGCGATCGAGTTCAAGAAGAAGTTGACATTGCTTTCGGGCGCACGGCGGTACTGCTTAACGGGCTGGTAATTGCCCTAACTTTGTTTCCGACAGCAGCCGGAGTCGGGGTTTGGTTTCTGTTGAGCAAATTGTCTAAGCAGACAACAATTGCTCGCCAAGAAATTGAAAGTCTCCATTACGATACAATCTCTCAATTAAAACTATTAATTTCGGACGCTGAAACTATCTTAGGCGAAATTCAACAGCAAAGTCACCCGGCAGAGGCAGAAACAGACCTTTTATTCCCCGATGCCCAAATTCAAGAATTTGCTCCGGTTAACTATGGCAATTACCAAAAGTTATTGACGGCCGGCGACTATGCTAAACAGGGAGATGCTTGTTTCTTTGAAAACCGTTATCAAGATGCGATCGCAGCTTACGATCAGGCCCTGCAAATTCAGCCGGATTTAGCCGATACTTGGAATAACCGAGGAGTAGTGCTCACAAGAATGCAGCGGTATCCAGAGGCGATCGCGTCTTACGAACAAGCTACTACAATTCGTCCGAATTATCCCGATGCTTGGAACAATCGAGGCGTGGTATTGTTGGAGTTGCAGAAGTACCAGGAGGCGATCGGCTGTTACGAACAAGCAATTCAAGCCAAACCCGATTACGCCGATGCTTGGAACAACCGAGGCGTTGCTTTTTCCAAAATGCAGGAGTACGAACAAGCAGTAATTTCTTACAATCAAGCCCTACAAATTAAAAATGATTATACTGACGCTTGGAACAATCGAGGGGTGGCACTCTCCAAATTGCAAAAATACGAAGCGGCGATCGCTTCCTACGACAATGCTGCTAAAATCCGGCCTGACTTTTACAGAATTTGGTACAATAAAGCCCGATGTTATGCCCTACAAGGTAAAATTGAATTAGCAATTGAAAATTTAAAGCGCGCCCTGAATCTCAATCCGAATGTGTGTAAAGAGTTGGCAAAAAGTGAAGCTGATTTAGAAAAAATTCGCGAACACGACGCATTTAAGCAGTTGATTAATTGAGCGGAACTAAGTAGATGAGTGGGAAAATACATACAGCCTATTCCAGGTTTATGAAGTGTAGGGACAAAGGTTTTCGCCTTTTCCCTACGGGGATAGAACGATAGGCGGGGGTACTTCATAAACATAGAATCTGCTTTCAGTAGTCAAAAGCGAGTGAAACGAAGCTATTGGCTTTCGGTTCTGGCAGTTGTACATTCGGTTATACAGCAAGGTTTATTTGTGCCTACCTACTTACTTCTGTTTGATTACTACCAAAGTAATGTCATCAAATACTTTTTGCTCCCCCATGTATCGCCGCACGTCGTCAATAACCGCTTGCTTGATTTCTGCTGCTGACTGTCCCCTGTTAATGGCAACAACTTCAATCAATGGCTCAATACCGTATTGAGCTTGATTCATATCAAAAGCTTCCGTAATTCCATCTGTGTAGAGTACGACAACATCCCCGGA